>NZ_DASRTS010000047.1:0-36086 GCF_035655815.1 Lysobacter sp. | reverse complement strand
TATATCGCCTGGCGGACGGTGCGCGGCGACTTCACCATCGGCGACCTGACCTTCCTCGCCGGCAGCTTCCGCCGGCTGCGCCAGTTGCTCGAAGGCCTGCTGGTGGGCTTTTCCCAGGTGGCCGGCCAGGCCATGTACCTGGACGACCTGTATTCGTTCTTCGGGATCGAGCCGGAGATCGTGTCGAAGCCGGGGGCGGCGAGTATTCCGCGCCCGATCACCGGCGGCTTCGTGTTCGAGAACGTGGGCTTCCGGTATCCGGACGCCGCCCACTGGGCGCTGCGCCACGTCGACCTCGAACTGCGGGCCGGCGAAGTGCTTGCGCTGGTGGGCGAGAACGGCGCCGGCAAGACCACGCTGGTGAAGCTGCTGGCGCGCCTGTACGACCCGGACGAGGGCCGCATCCTGCTGGACGGCCGCGACCTGCGCGAATACGACCTGGAAGACCTGCGCGGCAACGTCGGCGTGATCTTCCAGGATTTCGTGCGCTACCACCTGACCGCCGGCGAGAACATCGGCGTGGGCCAGATCGACGCGATGGACGACGGCCAACGCATCCGCGAGGCCGCACGCCGCGCCGCCGCGGATGAGGTCATCGATGGCCTGCCGCAGGGCTATGACCAGCTGATCGGACGCCGCTTCAAAACCGGCGTGGACCTGTCCGGCGGCCAGTGGCAGAAGATCGCCATTGCCCGCGCCTACATGCGCGACGCGCAGGTGATGATCCTGGACGAGCCGACGGCGGCGCTGGACGCACGCAGCGAGTTCGAGGTGTTCCAGCGTTTCAAGGAGCTCTCGCACGGCAAGACCGCGGTACTCATCTCGCACCGCTTCAGCAGCGTGCGCATGGCCGATCGCATCCTGGTGCTGGCGGAGGGGCGCCTGGAAGCCAGCGGCACCCACGAGCAGTTGCTGGCGCAGGGCGGTCGCTACGCGGAATTGTTCGAGCTTCAGGCAGCCGGTTATCGTTGAGCATTCTTCTCACCGTTCCGCCACATTCCGCACATCCGGACAGGAGCCCTGCCCCATGCGCCACGCCCTCCACTGCACCACGCTCGCCCTCGCCCTCTCGATGACCCTGGTGGGCTGCCAGGCACGCCAGGGCGAAGACGCGGCACCAAAAGCCACCGCCGCGCCGAAGTCGCTCCCGACCCAGACCGTGTCCAGCCAGAACGGCGCCGTGCAGGTGACCACCATCGCCGCGGGCCTCGAACATCCTTGGGCCGTCGCGCTGCTGCCGGATGGTGGCTTCCTGGTCACCGAGCGCCCGGGCCGCCTGCGCCACGTATCCGCCGACGGCGCGGTGTCCGCACCGCTGGGCGGCGTGCCGCAGGTGTGGGCGGAGGGCCAGGGCGGCCTGCTCGATGTCGTGCTGGCGCCTGACTTCGCCACCAGCAAGCGCATCTTCCTGAGCTATTCCGAGCCGGGCCCGGACGGCAGTGCCGGCACCGCGGTCGCCTCGGGCGTGCTGGGCGGCAATGCACTGTCCGATGTGAAGGTGTTCTATCGCCAGGAACCCAAGCTCGTCGGCCCGAACCATTTCGGCTCGCGCATCGTGTTCGACGGCAAGGGCCATGTGTTCATCAGCCAGGGCGAGCGCAACGATCGCCCCACCTCGCAGAAGCTGGACATGCTGCAGGGCAAGCTGGTGCGCCTGAACCTGGACGGCAGCGTGCCGACCGACAATCCCTTCGTCGGCCGCAAGGACGCCCGTCCGGAAATCTGGAGCTACGGCCACCGCAACGTGCAGTCGCTGGCCCTGGATCCGCGCACCGGCAAGGTATGGGAAGCCGAGCACGGCCCGAAGGGTGGCGACGAGATCAACCTCCCCGAGCCCGGCAAGAACTACGGCTGGCCGATCATCACGCACGGCATCAACTACTCCGGCCTGAAGATCCCGGAAGCCGTCGGCACCTCGGCGCCCGGCATGGAGCAGCCCTACCACGTGTGGGAGAAGTCGCCGGGCCTGTCGGGAATGGCGTTCTACACCGGACAGCCCGCGTCGAAGTGGAACGACAGCCTGTTCCTCGGCGCGCTCGCGGACGGCAGCCTGATCCGCCTGACGCTGGACGGCGACAAGATCACCGGCGAGGAGCGGCTGCTGAAGGATCTGGGCGCGCGCATCCGCGACGTGCGCGTCGGTGCCGACGGCGAGGTCTACGTGCTGACCGACGAAACCGACGGCAAGCTGCTGCGCCTGGATCCGCCGAAGGGCTGAGCGTGCACAACCGTTCGATGCCAGACGCCGTGGTCATCCCGGAGCTCGCCTACCCTGACGTGGGCGAAGCTTCGGCATGGCTGTGCGCCGCGTTTGGTTTCGTCGAACGTCTGCGCATCGGCAACCACCGTGCGCAGCTCCGATTCGGTCACGGCGGTGCCGTGGTGGTGACGCAGGGCAACCGCCGGGATTCGGGCGATCGTCGGCACGCGGTGATGGTGCGCGTCGACGACGCAGATGCGCATCATGCGCGCGCAGTCGCCCATGGCGCGCGCATCCTGCATCCGCCTACGGACCATCCCTATGGCGAGCGCCAGTACTCGGCGCTGGACCCCGCCGGCCACGTCTGGACGTTTTCGCAGAGCGTGGCCGACGTCGATCCGGCCGACTGGGGCGGCCGCTTGCTGTCGCCCTGATCTGCTGTTCATCCCCAAAGCCGGCGCGTTCCTGCACCGGACGAGCTTTCCTGTCTCGAGAACGCCCGCATGATGCGCGCCCTGCTGCTGTGCCTTGCCCTTGTCATCAGCCTTCCCGCCCTCGCCGAAACCGACGCGGAACTGCTCGCGCTCGATGCCACCTGGAACGAACTGCGCATGAAGCCCGACGTCGCGGGCCTCGACCGCATCCTGGCCGACGACTGGATGCTCACCCACTCCGACGGTCGCGTGCAGTACAAGGCCGACTACCTGGACGAACTGCGCACCAGCACCCGCCGCAACCAGGGCATCGGCAACGAGGACCTGCGCGTGCGTCGCTACGGCGACACGATGGTCGTCACCGGCGCCAGCGTGCAGAGCGGCATCAGCAACGGCCAGCCGTGGAGCGGCCGGTTCCGTTTCACGCGCACGTGGGTGAAGCGCGACGGCGCCTGGATCATGGTGTCCTCTCATTCCTCGCGCGTCGCGGCGGCGCAATAACGTCAGAACAGCGACCCTTGGGACTCGCCCGGGCTGGGCACCGAATAGTCGAGATGGCCGTCCACGATGCGGGCGGCCTTCGTATAGGGATGCTCCTCACTGCGGCTGGGCGAGATCAGGTGGATCACCTGCCATCCGCGCGACTTCAGGTCGTCGCTGATGAGGCCGCGATGGCATTGCGTCCAGTGCGCCTCGGCGCACATCATCGCGGTACGACGCGACTCGGCCAGCGCCTCCAGCCGTTCGCGGGCGTGCGTGAACTCGTCCGTTTCCATGTAGTCCGCATAGCCGCGGAAGGACGCGTTGCGCCAGACGGTGTTGTGCGAGTCCGGCCGCGGCCGGCGCCGCCCGCCCAGTTCGATCATCGGCACGTACTCGATGCCCAGTTCGGGGAGCGCCTGCGCCATGTTCGCGGCGGAAAACTGCGGATGGCGACGCGAGGCGGGATAACGCCGCACGTCGGCGATGGCCTCGATGCCGGCCTGCGCCAGCAGCTCGACGAAGTCCTCCCAGGCTCGGGTCGAATGCCCCACGGTCCAGATGGTGCGCATGGACCAAGCATATTCCGGGGCATGTCGCCAAGATGAGAATCAATCTCAGGTGATGACGACTCGGCTACAATGGCCGCAGCTCTCCTTCCCCAGTCCCCGGCAATGTCCTCCGCGTTTGGCACCGAGACGGTGCTGGATGTCCGTCACTGGACGGACGATTACTTCAGCTTCACTACCACCCGCGACGACGGCTTCCGTTTCGACAACGGCCAGTTCGTGATGATCGGGCTGCAGGTGCCCCAGGAAGATGGCTCTACCAAGCCGCTGCTGCGCGCCTATTCCATCGCCAGCGCCAACTGGGAAGAACAGCTCGAGTTCTTCAGCATCAAGGTGCCCAATGGCCCGCTGACCTCGCGCCTCAAGTCGATCCAGCCCGGCGACCAGGTGATCATCGGCCGCAAGCCCACCGGCACGCTGCTGATTCACGACCTGCATCCGGGCCGGAACCTGTACCTGCTGGGCACCGGCACCGGCCTGGCGCCGTGGCTGGCCGTGATCAAGGATCCGGAAACCTACGAGCGCTTCGACCGGGTGATCCTCACCCACGGCGTGCGCAACCAGCAGGACCTGGCGTACCGCGATTACTTCACCCACGAACTGCCGCGCCACGAGTTCCTGGGCGAGCAGATCGCCGCCAAGCTGAAGTACTACCCCGCCGTCACGCGCGAGGCGTTCGAGTTCGAAGGCCATGACCACCGCGGTCGCCTGACCGAGCTGTTCGACAGCGGCCGGATGATGGAGCACCTGGGTATCGAGTCCCTGGACCCGGAGCACGACCGCGCGATGATCTGCGGCAGCCCGCAGATGCTGGCCGATTTCCGCGCCATCCTCGACGGTCGTGGTTTCACGGCTGCGCCGCGCATCGGCACGCCGGGTCAATACGTCTTCGAACGCGCGTTTGTCGAGAAGTAACCCCGTTGTTTGCACGATCTGCCGGGCGGCTTGACCCCGATCAAGCACCTGCCCGGCGACCTGCGTAAGATCGCCCAAGGTTTCCGGGAGAAACGCGCATGAAGATCCTGCTCGCAGTGGACGGCAGCGAAATCAGCACGCGGGCCGTCAAGCACGCCATTGCGCTCAACAAGGCGCTGTCGAAACCCCTCCAGGTCGTCCTCGCCAACGTCGACGAGCCCCTGCTGCAGCGCGTGGCCGTCACCATGGGCGCGAAGGCCGTCGAGCGCTATCACGCCGAAAATGCCGAAGCGATGTGCCGCGACGCGCGACGCATGCTCAAGCGCGCGGGCATCGCCTTCGAAGAGGAAATCCACGTCGGCGACGTGCCCGACACGCTGCTGAAGATCGCCAGGAAGCATCGCGTCGACCAGATCGTGATGGGCTCGCACGGCAGCGGTCCGTTCCGCGGGATGTTCCTCGGCTCGGTGTCGGCCAAGGTCATTTCCAACACCAGCGTACCGGTCACCATCGTCCGCTGACGCACAGGCCAGCGTCGCGCTTCCCACTGAAGCGAGGCGGCCTCAGCCGAGTGCCGCCTCGATGTCGCGCGCGATCGTCTCGGGCTTCTCGTTCGGCGCGTATCGCTTGAGCACGCGTCCGTCGCGGCCGACCAGGAACTTGGTGAAGTTCCACTTGATCGCGTCGATGCCCAGGAAGCCGCCCTTCTCGTCCTTCAGCCACTTCCACAGCGGGTGCGCGCCGTCGCCGTTGACGTCGACCTTGGCGAACATCGGAAAGGTCACGTCGTAGTTTAGCGAGCAGAAGTTCTTGATCTCCGCCTCGTCGCCTGGTTCCTGGTGTCCGAACTGGTCGCAGGGAAAACCGAGCACGGCCAAGCCACGGTCACGGTAGTCGCGCCAGAGCTTTTCCAGACCCGTGTACTGCGGCGTGAACCCGCACTGCGAAGCAACGTTGACTACCAGCAGCACCTTGCCCTGGAAATCAGCGAGCGATCGCGACTGGCCGTCGATGTCGGTGGCGGAGAAGTCGAAGGCGGTGGTCATGGCGGCGCTCCGGTGAGGGACGGCGGAAGCATAGCGCCGCGGCCCGCGGTGGGAGCGCAGCCACCTTCGTCCGTCATCCCGGCGAAGGCCGGGATCCAGGCCTGCACGCTTCAACGAAGCCAGACGCAGGGATGACCAGCAGCACCACGGCTGCATCCCGGCTCCCGCCGCGACGACGACCCGGAAACGACAACGCCGGGGCGTGCCCGGCGTTGTCGTTGCAGCCATTGCGGTTGCAGCGTCAGAAGTTGGCCTTGAACTCCACACCCACCAGGCGCGGCTCGTTGATCATGCCGGTGAGATTGTTGAAGTCAATGGCGCCGACCACCTGCACCTCGTCGGTGATGTTGCGGCCGTACAGCGCCAGGTCGTAACGACCCGAATCCCACATGTAGCCGACGCGCAGACCGCCTTCGACCAGCGACTTGCCGGTGAACTCCTCCGACTCGTACAGGAAGAAGTTGACCTCGTCGCGGTAGACCCAGTCGGTGAAGACGTAAAACTCGGCGCCGTTGTCCATCGGCAGGCCCCAGCGCAGGGTCAGGTTGTGGGTCCACTCAGGGGCTTGCGGCAGCGAGTTGCCGTCGATGTTGGCGCGAAACGTACCCGACACCGGGTCGAACACGGTCGGGTCGGTCACCGTACAGTTCGGCCGCGTCGGGTCGATGCTGTTGGCGCACGTGGCAACCGTCAGGCCGGAGTCCTTGATCTCCGTCTTGTTGTAGCTGCTGCCCAAGGTGAACAGCAGGTTATCGGTGAGGTAGGCTTGGAAGTCGACCTCGATGCCCTTGCCGACCGACTCGTCCGCGTTGAGCAGAATGTTGGCATTGCCCGTAGCGCCGCCGACCGCCGTGAGCTGCTGGTCCTCGACCTCGTAGTAGAAGACGCCGGCGTTGATGCGGGCGCGGTTGTCCCACAGGTCGGCCTTGACGCCCATCTCGTAAGAGGTGGAGGTTTCCGGCGACGCGACCGACTTGGTGTTGAACGCACCTGCCGACTGGATGCTGCTGCCGCGATAACCTGTGGCGACGCGGCCGTAGACGTTCACGTCGTCGTTGATTTCGTACGTGGCCGACAGGTCCCAGCTGAACTTCTTGTCCTCCGGCGAAGCGGACAGATCGCCGTCGGGCTCAGCCGCGGCCAGATCCTCGATGGTGCACAGTCCACCCAGCACACAGGGAGCGAAGCCGGTGTTCCAGTACTCCTCGACGTTGAGTTCCTTCTCGTCCCAGGTGTAGCGCGCGCCGGCACGCAGTTCCAGCTTGTCGGTGGCCTGCCAGGTCACCGCGCCGAACAGCGCCCACGAATCGTTGGTCTGGTTGATGCGCTGGTAACCGTCCTGCGCGCCACCGTTGAGCGAGTCGTAGCTGAAGCTTTCGACGTCATAGTCTTCCTTGAAGTAGAAGAAGCCGGCCTGCCAGTTCCACGCCGTGCCGGTATCGGACTCGATGCGGAACTCCTGCGTCCACTGCGAGTGCTCCGGGATGCCGTCGGCCGTTTCGGAGGCAAACGGGATCACGCCCGGACCCGACATGCCCGGCGGCAGAAACGCTGCACCGAAGCCACCATCGATATCTCCGCGGCTGTAGGTCTCCACCGACTCGTAGCCAGTGATCGAGTACAGCGTGTAGCCGTTGCCCAGCTCCCAGCTCAGGCGGGCATTGGCGCCCTGGCTGTCGAGCTCGGAGTGGTTCAGGCCGTCCAGCGAGACCTGGTCCTCGTTGAAGCCATCGACCAGGTCGTTGGTGCCGGGCTTGATGATGTTGGCGCGGAACAGGCGCGCGGTGCCGTTGAGGTGGCGCGCATGGGCGTTGAGCAGGGCCTCGAAGCCGTCGCCTTCGTACAGGAACTGCACGCGGCCGGCGGACTCGTCATAACCCTCGAAACCATCGTTCGGGCCCGGATAGGTGTTGTCCACCCAGTTGTCGCGGCGCTGGAACAGGGCCGATGCGCGTGCCGACCAGTTTTCGGTCAGGCCGCCACCAACGGCGCCTTCCAGGTTCCACATGTTGTCGCTGCCGACGCCGACCTTGCCGTAACCGCCGAATTCCTGCGACGGACGCACCGACTCGAACTTCACCACGCCGGCCGGGCTGTTGCGGCCGAACAACGAGCCCTGCGGGCCGCGCAGCACTTCCACGCGGTCCAGGTCGAACACCGGGAAGCCCTTGAGGATCGGGTTTTCCTGCACGACGTCGTCGTACACCAGCGACACCGGCTGCGAGGTGTTGAGGCGGAAGTCGGTGTTGCCGTAGCCGCGGATGTAGAAGCGCGGGAACGCGCGGCCGAACGAGGACTCGATGTTGAGGCTGGGCACGCGGCCGGACAGGAAGCGCACGTCGGTGCCGCCGGAGCCGAACACGTCCAGCTGTTCCTGATTGACGGTGGTGACCGAGACCGGCACGTCCTGCAGGTTTTCGACGCGGCGCTGCGCGGTGACCTGCACTGCGTCCAGGGTCGCGGCGGTGTCGGTCTGGGGTTCGGGAGCAGCCTGCGCGTCCTGCGCGAGAGCGGCCTGTGCCGGCAGCATCAGGGCGATGGCGACGGCAAGGGCATGGCGGGGAAGCTTGCGGGCAAGCGTCATGGAAGGCATGTAACGGTCTCGATGACGGCGTCGGCGATAGTTGACGCCAGGGGTTCGAAGGCCGACGCATCACATGCCCCTCTCCGACATGCGACGCGGCGATGCGAAGGCTGACGGCCGTCCCATGACGGCCGCGACGCGGACCCGGTTCCGCGTCATGGCGGCTTGACGTGACGCGGCGAATGTTACCAGACGGTTAAATCGCCGTACCGGCCCGTACGCCGGCCGAGGCCGGGCAACCACCCCGCCCCAACCGGCAAATCCGAGGGGTCAGCGGGCCGCGCCCACCTTCACCGCCGGCGCGAACGGCTTGATGCCCAGCGCCTCGTGGATTTCTTCCGGGTAGTACGCGGTGGCGCCCTTGATCACCAGCGCGACCTTGCGGATATCGGCGATGTTCTTCGTCGGATCGCCGTCGATCAGCACCAGATCCGAGCGCTTGCCCGGGGTTACCGAGCCCCGCTCGGCTAGCGTGCGGCTGTACTTGGCGCCGTTCCAGGTGGCCACCTGCAGGGCCTGCGAGGGGGTCAGGCCGGCATCCACGTACAACTCCAGCTCGCGCTGAAGGGTGAAGCCCACCATCTCGTCCGTGCCAGCCACCAGCGGCACGCCGGCCTTGTAGGCACGCCCGACGAAGTCCACCAGCTTGGCGAAGGAACGGTCGTAGCGGGCCGCGGTCGTGTCGTCCGGGATGTTCATCTCGGCCGCGCGACGATTGCGCTGCACGTCGGGCGGCAGATGGTCGGCCACGTCGGCGACGATCGGCGACATCTCGCCCTCGCGCTGGTGGATGAACTCGAACGTCGCCAAGGTCGGGTCGATCACGATCTGCTTCGACGCCAGCGTGCCGATGAAGTCCTGCACCGGCTTGCTGTCCAGGTCCAGGCCGTCGGTCTTGTCGGCCACCAGGTAGAACCGCGCCAGCGTGCGCGTGTCGGTCTTGTCGTCGACGAAGAAGTTCAGCATCAGCTGGTTGATGTGCTGGATCTCGTCGAACCCGTCGTCCACCACGTCCTGCGCACGCATGAACGCCGGCACGTGGCCGCTGACGCGCAGCCCCTTGGAATGCGCGTACGCGACAGTGTCCTTGAGGATGTCCTTCGGGAAGGAGTTGTAGATCTTGATCTGCGGGTAGCCGTGCGCGGCATACCAGTCCACCGCCTTCTTCGACTCGTCCAGGTTCTTCACGACGAAGCCGTTGCGTGCGGAGAACTGGCTCTCGCCCTCGATGAAGCCGGCCGGCACCACGTCCGGCGACATCAGCGTGCCGGCCTTGATCTCGCCAATCATCTGCTGGAGCGTGGCGTTGTCGTTGCCCATGTCGCGCACCGTGGTCACGCCCGCGGCCAGGTTGAGCCCGCCATCCCAGCGGCCGACGTGGCCATGCATGTCGAACAGGCCCGGCAGCAGGACCTTGCCGCCAGCGTCGATGACGTGGTCGGCTTTCGCCTGCTTAGATGCCGGCGTCACCGACACGATCTTTCCGTCGCGCACCAGCACGTCGCTGGCGGCTCCGAGCTGCGCCTTCTCGCTGTCGAACACGCGCGCGTTGCGGATCAGCGTGGTGCCGGCGAGTGGATGGCCCAGGCGCTTGGCCAGGTCGACCAGCGCCTCGCCCTCGGCCTGCTTCTGGCGCGCTTCCAGATCGGCCGCGACCGACTGGCAACCGTCCTCGACCAGCTGCAGGTAGCCCGGGTAGATGAATGCGAACAGGCGCGGGTTCGCATCCGTGGTGGCCCACGCGAACGTCGGCGTCAGCCCCACCCCGGTCAGCGCTACCAGTTGCACGTCGCGCGACTGGTCTGCGCACTTCACCTGCGTCTTCGCGACCTGGCGCGAAGTCAGCGTGCCGCTGGGAATCAGCGGCAGCTTGCCGTCCGGGCGCCTGGCCAGCGCGTTCAACGCCACCGACAGCCCGGCCGGCGAACCGCCCAGCGGCGAATACATGGCCGTGCCCTGCACCGTCTGGCTGCCCTTGTCGGACGTGGACGTCCACTGCGCCTGGTCGCCCTTGCGGCTGAAGCGCTCGTCGATCTTCGCGCCGAAGGTGGACGTGCCCCGCACCTCGTAGGTCAGGTAGGTCCCGTCCGGCGCCAGCGTGTACGCCTCCTTCAGTTCCGGTCCGCGCCCGTTGTCCTTGAAGATGAAGTCGACCGTGGTGCTGCCGTCGTCACGATGCGTGACCACCTGCTGGCCCGCCTGCTTGCCGCCGTCGACCAGCGCGACGTAGCGCACGGTTTCCGCCGCGAGGATCTGGGGCGCGAGGGTCAGCAGGCCCAGGAACAGTGAACCGGCGAGCGCGCTGCGTGTGTTCGTGTTCATGCGATGTCCTTGTCCGGATTGGCGGAGCCGGCCGCGCCGGCGTTCTTTTCCGCGAGTGTAGCCAGCCTGTGCCGGCCCGGGCCGTTGCGAGGCCCATGCCTTTCGTCATGGGTTCGCCCGGGCCCCATCGGGTAGGCTGCGGGCTCCCTTTGACGAGGTTCCAGTCCCATGAAGCACCCTCTCGCGCTGGCGCTGGCGGTGGCAATCGCCGCAACCGCCCCCACTTACGCCAAGACCCCCCAGGCAGGTACCGCCGTGAGTGCGCAAGCCGAGTCTTTGAAAGGCACCAATCCGTTCTTCGCCGACAGCCCGCTGCCGCTGCACTACCCGCAGTTCGACAAGATCAAGGACAGCGACTTCGCCCCCGCCTTCGACGCCGGCATGGCCGAGCAGCTGAAGGAGATCGACGCGATCGCCAACAACCCGGCCAAGCCGACCTTCGACAACACCATCATCGCGATGGAGAAGTCCGGCCGTACGCTCACCCGCGCCGTCACAGTCTTCTTCAACCTGGTCGGCACCGACACCAACCCGGTCCGCGAGATGCTGCAGGCCGAGTACGCGCCGAAGTTCTCCGCGCACCGGGACGCCATCAACCTCAACGGCAAGCTGTTCGCCCGCGTGAAGGCGTTGTACGACACGCGTGATTCGCTGGGCCTGGATGCGCAGGGTGTGCGCCTGGTCGAGCGTTACTACACCGACTTCGTCCGCGCCGGCGCCAACCTGTCCGACGCCGACAAGGCCAAGCTGAAGCAGATCAACTCGCAGCTGGCCGCGCTGGGCACCAAGTTCAGCCAGAACGTGCTGGCCGAGGTCAACGCCTCCGCCATCGTGGTCGACACGAAGGAAGAACTCGACGGCCTGAGCGACGAGCAGATCGCCGCCGCCGCCGAGGCCGCCAAGGCGCGCAAGCTCGACGGCAAGTACGTCATCGCCCTGCTCAACACCACCGGCCAGCCGCCGGAAGCCTCGCTGACCAACCGCGCCCTGCGCGAGCGCCTGCACAAGGCGTCGGTCGCGCGCGGCAGCCGCGGCAACGAGTTCGACAACACCGGCATCGTCGCCCAGGTCACCAAGCTGCGCGCCGAGCGCGCCAAGATGATGGGCTACCCGAACTACGCGGCCTACGTGCTCGAGGACGAGACCGCGAAGACGCCGCAGGCGGTGAATTCGATGCTCGGCCAGCTCGCCCCGGCCGCCGTCGCCAACGCGCAGCGCGAGGCCGCCGACCTGCAGGCGATGATCGACGCCGAGCAGAAGGCCAAGGGCCAGCCGACCTTCAAGCTGGAGCCGTGGGACTGGGCCTTCTACACCGAGAAGGTGCGCCAGGCGAAGTACAGCTTCGACGAGGCGCAGCTCAAGCCGTACTTCGAGATGCAGAACGTGCTGGAGAACGGCGTGTTCTACGCTGCCGGCCAGCTGTACGGCCTGAAGTTCAAGCAGCGCACCGACCTGCCCAAGTACCACCCGGACACCTGGGTGTACGACGTGTTCAACGAGGACGGCTCGCAGCTGGCCATCTTCATCTGGGATCCGTATGCGCGTTCGTCCAAGCGCGGCGGTGCGTGGATGAACTCGTACGTCGACCAGTCCGGCATGACCGGCTTCAAGCCGGTGGTGGCCAACCACCTCAACATCCCCAAGCCCAGCGCGGGCAAGCCGACGCTGCTGACCTGGGATGAGGTGACCACCGCGTTCCACGAGTTCGGCCACGCGCTGCACGGCATGTTCTCCAACGTGCAGTACCCGTACTTCAGCGGCACCAGCGTCCCGCGCGACTTCGTCGAGTACCCCTCGCAGGTCAACGAGATGTGGGCCGACTGGCCGTCGATCCTGGCCAACTACGCCAAGCACTACCAGACCGGCGCGGCCATGCCGAAGGAACTGCTGGACAAGGTCGTCGCCGCGTCCAAGTTCAACCAGGGCTTCGCCACCACCGAGTACCTCGGTGCAGCCATGCTCGACCAGAACTGGCACCAGGCCACCGAAGGCCAGCTGCCCGCCGCGTCCGGCGTGATAGCGTTCGAGGCCGCCGCGCTGAAGAAGGACGGCGTGGACTTCTACGCCGTGCCGCCGCGTTACAAGACCCCGTACTTCAGCCACATCATGGGCGGCTACGCGGCAGGCTACTACGCGTACATCTGGTCTGAAGTGCTGGACGCCAACAGCGTGGAGTGGTTCAAGCAGAACGGCGGCCTGAGCCGCAAGAACGGCGACCACTTCCGCCAGACCCTGCTCTCGCAGGGCGGCAGCGTCGACGCCCTGCAGCTGTTCCGCAACTTCGCCGGCCACGACCCGAAGATCGAACCTCTGCTGGAAAAGCGCGGCCTGACCGCCACCCCGGCCGCCCAGCCGACCGGCAAGGCCGCGAACAAGTAATCCGCGTCACTGCCGTACTCGTTGCATGAAAAACCGCCCGGGAAACCGGGCGGTTTTTTTGTTGATGATGAGCAGTGGCGGTTGCGGTTACGGTTGCAGTTGCGGTTACGGTTGCAGTTGCGGTTGCGGTTGCAGTTGCGGTTGCGGTTGCCGTTTCGACCGGCGATTTTTCGTTACGGCTGGTACTTCTGCGACGACGACACTTGCCTGCAGTTCTGCAGCTGTTCCGCCTTGCAACTCTGCTCGCTGTTGCTGTTGCTGTTGCTGTTGCTGTTGCTGTTGCTGTTGTTGTTGCTGTTGCCTCTCCTGCCCGTCATCCCCGCGAAGGCGGGGATCCACGGACTTTTCATGCTTTCGTGGAACGCCCCCACAAACGTCTGCTGTCGCTGTCGCTGTTGCTCTCGCTGCCGTTCTTGCGCTCTTGCTGTGATGTTGCTCTCGCCCCTGCTCGTCATCCCCGCGAAGCGGGGATCCAGGGACTTTTCGTGCTTTCGTGGAACGCCCCACAAACGTCTACTGTCGCTGTTGCTGTTGCTCTCGCTGACGTTCTTGCGCTCTTGCTGTGATGTTGCTCTCGCCCTGCTCGTCATCCCCGCGAAGGCGGGGATCCAGGGACTTTTCATGCATTCGCGGAGCGCCCCACAAACTCCGTGCCGTTGCTGTTGCTTTCGAACAGCCAACCAAATTCCTAAACCCATAGGGCGCCGCACATGGATGTGCGACCCTGAGCAGGGAGGCACGGAGTGAGGGCGATGCGTGCTTGCGAGCCACTGGCTCGCGCATCGTCCGAACGCCCGCGCCGCAAGCGCGGGCCCGCGGCCGTAGGCCGCACCGACTTGCGGGGCGCCAACTCCCTTTCCGGTCGTGGGTTTGTTGTGTCGGGGAAGACCGCTTCTTTTGGTTACGTTTGGCCGAAGGGAATCCAGTCGGACTTTGGGTCAGCAAAGAAAAGTGACCCGGCCGGCTTTAGACGGGCGGTAGCTTTGACTTTCGTCGTTCACCGGGAAAGCGTGAAAAGTCCCTGGATCCCCGCCTTCGCGGGGATGACGAACAAGAGCAACCGCAAATGGATCCTGACACGCCGGGACTCGAACCCATCCCGGTGCGTGCGCGAGGGCACCCAAGTGCCTCCTCGAACCCATCCCGATGCCTGCGCGAGGGCACTTCGATGCCTGCGCAAACCCGTCGCGGTGCCCGCACGAGGGCACTCCGGTGCCTGCGCGAACCCATCCGGGTGCCCGTGGGAGGGCATCACGATGCCTGCTCGAACCCCTCCCGTTGCCTGTGCGAGGGCACTCCCATGCCTGCGCGAACCCATCTTCCCGCCCGCGCGCGAGCGCCTTGATGCCCGATCGAATCCATCCGGGTGCCCGTGCGAAGGCACCCGAGTGCCTTCGCGAACCCACCCCCATGCTCATGCGCCGCCGTCTCGAAACGTAGGAGCCAGCTTGCTGGCGACCGGCGGACGAACGGAGCTGGTCGCCAGCAAGCTGGCTCTTACGTGTGTACGGGTGGTGGATCAGCGCTCCCGCAGGCGGTTGATCTCCAGGAAGATCCCGCGCGCCAGCACGCCCTGATCGGGGTGGTCGATGAAGAAGCCCTGCGCACCCAGGCCGTACAGCTGCACCGCTTCGGCGACGACCGATTGCGGCACGCCGCCCGGCGTCTGGGCCAGATAGGTCTCCTCGGCGCGCAGCGTGTACGGGTGCACCTGCAGGCCGGCCTTCAGTGCCCAGCCGAGCATGGGATGCACGAGCCCGGTCACCTGCCCGGCGAGCTGTGCCTTGCCATCGCCGTTCGCATCCACCGGCGTGGCCAGCGGAGTGCGCGGGAACAGGCTGCCCTTCCACGGGCCGACGCCGCTGGCGTAGTTCGCCTTCATCCAGGCCAGCACGGGTTCGGTCGCGAACGCGCCATAGCGCGTGGCCGGCGTCAGGCCACCTTCCACCTGCTGGACCAGTCCGCCGTACAGCGCGGCCAGATCGGCGCCGCGCGCGACGTTGTAGGCCACGTCGTAAGGCGCGGCTTCCTGCAGGTCGTCGTACAGCTGCACCAGCGGCAGGTCGATGCCCGCGGCGGGCATGAGCTTTCTTTTCAGCTCGATGAGGTTTTCCACCTCGAAGCTCTGGACGTAGATGCGGCGCGGGTCGGTGAAGCCCTCCGCCACCAGCGTTTCCACCAGCTTCGCGCCCAGCGAGGTGTTGATCGGCGTTCCGTCCAGCCTGCGCCCTTCGCGCGCGAAATACGTCGGATGCTTGGTTTCGGGATAGATGCCGATGCGGCGTCCGTTGCGGCTCTCGCGCTTCACCAGCGCGATCACCTCGGCCAGCGTCGGCACGGTGTACAGCCCGTCGAAGCGCGTGTTGCCCGGGCGGATCGCGGGGATGCGTTCCTTCGCGCGCAGGGTCTTGAGTTCGGCGAGGGTGAAGTCCTCGGTGAACCAGCCGGTCAGCGGAACGCCGTCGATGGTCTTGGTGGTGCGGCGGTTGGCGAATTCCGGACGCGAGGCGACGTCGGTGGTCCCGGAAATCTCGTTCTCGTGCCGCGCGACCAGCACGCCGTCCCGGGTCGCCACCAGGTCGGGCTCGATGAAGTCCGCGCCCTGTCGGATCGCCAGCCGGTAGGCCTCCAGCGTGTGCTCGGGCCGGTAGCCGCTGGCCCCGCGGTGCGCGATGACGATCAGACCCTGGTGCCCGGGCGGATCGGAGGGACGGTGGCGATCGGCACGCATGGCCGAATCATCGGCGAAAGCGACGGAACCGGCGACGCCGATCAGCATCAACGCGACGGCACCCAGGCTTCGAACCAGCGGGGAACTGCGCAGCAGCATGGTCACGCTCCTTGCGATGGAGGGATGCCGGCTCCCCCGTGCAGCCGGCCTTCGCATGCTTGCCGCCCAGTGTTGCGGAGCGTTGACGGTGGGGCGTCAGGTGTGACGCGTGGCGTGAACTGGGGCGGTCGACCGTCCGTCAAGGATGGTTTGTGGACTCGGCTCCGGAGAGCGCGGCTCGGCCATCCACGGCTGCGGCCGCGCGTGAGCAAGGGCTTACAAGGGTGCGGAAAGCCGCAGAGCGTGCCATTGGCATGACGCGGCCAGGGTCGAGCCCCTATCCCGCCGGGAGAGGGGTTGGGGTGAGGGTCGGCACGTGCGAATCGATCAAGCGCCCGTCGCGCACCAACGAAGGATCCGTGCCGTCGCTGGCGAGACGCGCCGACTCCGGAAAGCACGGCCCGGCCATCCATGGCCGGGCGTTCGGCACACCGCGCGGCAGTGCCGTCATTCGGGAAGGAAATGCTGCCGTCCATGGCGCGATGCTTCGGCTTCGGAAAGCCCGGCCTGGCCATCCATGGCCGGGCGTTCGGCACGCCGCGCGGCAGTGCCGCGCAAGCGGCGTGCCTCACCCACTAATAAATTGTTCCGCCAGCATGCGCTCTTCGAGGTTGTGCTCGGGATCGAACAGGAGGGTGACGGTGCGGTCGTGGGATTCGCGGATGGTGACTTCGACGACGTCGCGGACTTCGTGCGAGTCGGCGGTGGCGCTGACCGGGCGCTTGTAGGGGTCGAGTACGCGGAAGCGGACTTCCGTGTCGGCCTTTAGCACGGCGCCACGCCAGCGGCGGGGACGGAACGCGGCGATCGGCGTCAGCGCGATCACGTTCGCGCCCAGCGGCAGGATCGGGCCGTGCGCGGAGAAGTTGTACGCGGTGCTGCCGGCGGGCGTGGCGACCAGCACGCCGTCGCAGATCAGTTCGTCCAGGCGGGTCTCGCCGTTCAGATCGATCTTCAGGTGCGCGGCCTGTCGGGTCTGGCGCAGCAGCGATACCTCGTTGTAGGCCAACGACCCCACGGTCGCACCGGATTCGGTCATCGCCACCATCTCCAGCGGCCGCAGCACGGCGGGTTCGGCGGCGTGCAGGCGCGCGAGCAGGCCGTCGCCGTCGTGATGGTTCATCAGGAAACCCACCGTGCCCAGCTTCATGCCGTACACCGGCTTGCCGAGCCCGCCATGGCGGTGCAGCGTGGACAACATGAAGCCGTCGCCACCGAGCGCGACGAGGACGTCGGCTTCTTCCGGCGGATGCTGCCCGTGGCGCCCGGCGAGCGCGGTGAGTGCGTGTTGCGCCTCTTCGGCGGGACTGGCGAGGAAGGCGATGCGTGGCGTCGCGGTCATCGGCGGCTCCGGGATTGAAGGAAGCAGCATAACCGGTCGTGGTGTAAAGCCCCTCTCCCGTCGGGAGAGGGGTTGGGGTGAGGGGTATCGGAGCATCACATTCAAACCAGCTGTGTGGTGATGCATTGCGAGTTCAAGCGGCGCCGCTCCGTTACCCCTCATCCGCCCTGCGGGCACCTTCTCCCGGAGGGAGAAGGAAAGAACAAAGCCCTCTCTCCAACCGGAGAGGATGACGGGTAACGGAGCATCACGTTCAACCGATCGGTGCGGTAACGCGCTGTGCGTTCCAGGAGTACGCTCCGTCACCCTCTGCCGCCCTCCTGGCACCTTTTTCCCACGGGGAGAAGCGCAAGAAAAAGCCCGGCCGAAGCCGGGCTTTTCCATCACCATCCGAAGCGAACGCTTACGCCCCAGCCGACGCCACCTGCGCCAATCGACGCACCGCCACCGACAGGGTCGGGTAGTCCAGCGCCTTCTGGTTGTGCAGGTCGGCGAACATCGCCAGGGTGAAGCGCAACGACGAGTCGTCGCGCTTGAGCCAGGCATCGACCTTCTGCTCGACCGGCTTCCTGCCGCCGTCGGCGAGGATCTGCGACACCAGCGAACGTGCCTGCGACGCCAGTTCGTCGCGCAGCGCGCTGCGGGCCAGTGCCTGCCAGCGGCCGTCGACCGGCAACTGCTCCACCTGCTCGTACAGCCACGGCAGGCTCAGTGCGGCGCCCAGGCCGAAGTAGGCCTTGGCCACTTCCACCGGCGACAGCTTGCGGGTGAGCGCGATCTCGACGATGTCGCAGCCGAACTCCAGCAGCGGCAGCGCGGCCAGTTGCTCGGCCAGTTGCGGCGGCAGGCCCTTGGCCTTCCAGTCGGCCACGCGCGTGGCGTAGGCATCGCGACGCACGCCCGAGAGCACGTCCGGCAGCGCGCCACGCACCGCGTTGAGGCCGTCGCCGTAGCGCGCCATCGCCGCGGTGATCTCCGGCATCCTGCCCGGACGCGACAGCAGCCAGCGCGACATCGAACGCAGCAGGTGCCAGATGACCTGCAGTGCATCCACCTGCACCGACTCGGGCACCTTGCCGTCCAACGCGTCGATCTGCGACCACAGGCCGCGTGCGTCGACCGCCTCGCGGGCGATGGTGTACGCCTCGGCGACCTCGGCCGGCGTGCGGCCGGTGTCCTCGGTCATGCGCAGCGTGAACGTCGCGCCCATGCGGTTGACCATCGAGTTGGTCACGGCGGTGGCGATGATCTCGCGCTTCAGGCGGTGGCCTTCCATCGCCTTGGCGTACTTGGCCTGCAGCGGCTGCGGGAAGTAGCGCACCAGTTCCTTCGACAGGTACGGGTCTTCCGGCACGTCGGACTCCAGCAGTTGCTGGAACAGCACGATTTTGCTGTACGACAGCAGCACCGCCAGTTCCGGACGGGTCAGGCCCTGGCCACGCGCCTTGCGCTCGGCGATCTCGGCGTCGGACGGCAGGAACTCGATCTGGCGGTCCAGCAGGCCCTGCTGCTCCAGCGTGCGGATGAAGTGCTGCTTGGAGCCCAGGCGATGCACGCTCATCCGCTCCATCAGGCTCAGCGCCTGGTTCTGGCGGTAGTTGTCGTTGAGCACCAGCTGCGCGACTTCGTCGGTCATCGCCGCCAGCAGCTTGTTGCGCTCCGGCAGCGTGAGCTTCTTCTTCTGTACTTCGCCGTTGAGCAGGATCTTGATGTTCACCTCATGGTCGGAGGTGTCCACGCCGGCGGAGTTGTCGATGAAGTCGGTGTTGAGCAATACGCCGTGCTGCGCGGCCTCGATGCGGCCCAGCTGGGTCATGCCCAGGTTGCCGCCCTCGCCCACCACCTTGCAGCGCAGATCGCGGCCGTTGACGCGCAGTGCGTTGTTGGCGCGGTCGCCCACGTCGGCGTTGCTTTCGGACGAGGCCTTGACGTAGGTGCCGATGCCGCCGTTCCACAGCAGGTCCACCGGCGCCTTGAGGATGGCGCTGAGCAGTTCCACCGGGCTGAGCGCGGTCACGCTGGCTTCGATGCCCAGCGCGATCTTCACTTCCGGCGACAGCGGGATCGACTTGGCCGAGCGCGGGAACACGCCGCCGCCCTTGCTGATCAGGGTCTTGTCGTAGTCGTCCCAGCTGGAGCGCGGCAGCTTGAACATGCGCTGGCGCTCCTTGAACGACACGGCCGTATCCGGGTTCGGGTCCAGGAAGATATGGCGGTGGTCGAACGCGGCCAGCAGGCGGATGTGCTTGCTCAGCAGCATGCCGTTGCCGAACACGTCGCCGGACATGTCGCCGATGCCGACCACGGTGAAATCCTGCTTCTGGCTGTCCCGACCCATCGCACGGAAGTGGCGCTTGACCGACTCCCACGCGCCGCGCGCGGTGATGCCCATGCCCTTGTGGTCATAACCGACCGAACCGCCCGAGGCGAACGCGTCGTCCAGCCAGAAGCCGTGCGCGCGCGCGATGCCGTTGGCGATGTCGGAGAACGTCGCCGTGCCCTTGTCGGCCGCGACCACCAGGTACGGGTCGTCGCCGTCATGGCGCACCACATTCGCCGGCGGCACGACCTTGCCATCGGCCAGGTTGTCGGTGATGTCCAGCAGGCCGTTGATGAAGCGCTTGTAGCAGGCCACGCCCTCGTTGAACCACGCGTCGCGGTCCACGGCCGGGTCCGGCAGCTGCTTGGCGAAGAAGCCGCCCTTCGAGCCGACCGGCACGATCACGGTGTTCTTCACCATCTGCGCCTTGACCAGGCCCAGCACTTCGGTGCGGAAGTCCTCGCGGCGATCCGACCAGCGCAGGCCGCCACGCGCGACCGGGCCGAAGCGCAGGTGCACGCCTTCCACGCGCGGGCCGTACACGAAGATCTCGCGGTACGGGCGCGGCTTGGGCAGGTCGGGCACCTTGCTGGAATCGAACTTGAAGCTGATGTAGTCCGACGGGCCGCCGTCCACGCGCAGGCCGTCCTTGTACTGGATGTAGTAGCTGGTGCGCAGCGTGGCATCGATCACGCCGATGAAGCTGCGCAGGATGCGGTCCTCGTCCAGGCTGGCGACGCGGTCGAACAGGCCCTTCAACGCCGTGCGGGTGGCCTCGACCTGCTCCTCGCGCTTGCCGGCCCGCGCGTCGATGGCCGGCTGCAGGGCCGCCAACACCGCTTCGTCGCCATGCGCCAGTGCTTCGAGCTGCGCCCGGAAACGCTCCATGCCGGCCTTGATCTCGGCCTTGCTTTCCTTGCCCGTGGCCGGATCGAACTTGGCTTCGAACAGCTCCACCAGCAGGCGCGCCAGCAGCGGATAGCGGTTGAGCGTGCCCTCGACGTAGGCCTGCGAGAACGGCACGCCGACCTGCAGCAGGTACTTGCAGTAGCCGCGCAGCATCGACACCTGGCGCCACGACAGGTTGGCCGTGAGGATCAGGCGGTTGAAGCCGTCGTTCTCGGCATTGCCGCGCCAGATCTGCGCGAAGGCTTCCTCGAAATTCGCGTCCAGGCTGGATACGTCGAGGTTGGGATCGGCGGTTTCGACCTCGAAGTCCTGCACGAACAGCGGCGTGCCGTTGACCACCAGGCGGTACGGATGCTCGGAGATCACCCGCAGGCCCATGTTCTCCATCATCGGCAGCGCATCGGACAGCGGGATGTCGTCGTTCTGGCGATAGAACTTGAAGCGCAGGCCGCCTTCGCCGCGGTGCGTGCGGTACAGGCTCAGGCGCAGGTCGTCCGAATCCTTGAGCGCGGCCAGGTGCTCGACGTCGTCGGCGGCCACATCGGCGCTGACTTCCTCGATGTAGCCCGCCGGCAACGCACGGCCGTAGGTGTTGGTGAGGCTGAGGCCGCGCTGCTCGCCGTGGCGTGCGATCAGCCTCTCGCGCAGATCGTCCTGCCAGTTGCGCACGATCTTGGACAGTTCGTTCTCGATCAGCGAGCTGTCGATCTCGATGGCCTCGCCCGACTGCGGACGCACGATCAGGTGCAACTGCGCCAGCGGCGACTCACCGGTCAGCGTGACGGAGGAGTCGACGTGCTCGCCGTGCAGCTCGCGCTTGAGCATCGCCTCGATGCGCAGGCGCACGTCGGTGTTGAAGCGGTCGCGCGGCACGTAGGCCAGGACCGAGAAGTAACGGCCGTAGCGGTCGCGACGCAGGAACAGCTTGCTGCGCACGCGCTCCTGCAGGCCGAGGATGCCGGTGGCGGTGCGCAGCAGTTCCTCTTCGCTGGCCTGGAACAGTTCGTCGCGCGGCAGCGATTCGAGGATGTGGCGCAGGGCCTTGCCGCTGTGGCTGTCCGGCGCCAGGCCGGACTGCTGCATCACGTAGTTGTGGCGCTGGCGCACCAGCGGGATGTCCCACGGACGGCGGTTGTACGCGCTGGAGGTATACAGGCCGAGGAAGCGCTCCTCGCGGACCGGCTTGCCCTTGGCGTCGAAGCTGAGCACGCCGATGTAGTCCATGTAGCCCGGACGGTGCACGGTGGCGCGCGAGTTGGTCTTGGTCAGGATCAGCGCATCGACCGCACCCGATTGCGGCATGTAGTGCGCCGCCAGCGAGGTCAGCAGGCGCGGCTTGCCCACGTCCTTGCCGCGCAGCAGGCCCAGGCCACTGGCCTTGATGGCGCTGAGCACCTGCTCGCTGCCCTTGGGCACGACTTCGTATTCGCGGTAGCCCAGGAAGGTGAAGTGGTTGTCGGCGGCCCAGCGCAGGAACTCCTGCGCCTCGCGCTTGCCTTCCTCGCCGACCGGCAGCTTGCGCTCGCCCAGTTCGTCGGCGATGGCGATCATCTTCGCCTTCATCTGCGGCCAGTCGCGCACCGAGGCGCGCACGTCGTCCAGCACCGCCTCCAGCGCCTTCTGGATCTTCGGCATGGCCTCGGCAGGCTGGCGGTCGATCTCCAGGTGCATCAGCGATTCGGCCTGACCTTCGCCAACCGACAGGATCTTGCCCGCCTTGTCGCGCGTGAACGTCACCACCGGATGACCCAGCACGTGCACGCCGATGCCCTGCTCGGCCAGCGACATCGTCACCGAGTCGACCAGGAACGGCATGTCGTCGTTGGCGATCTGCACGACGGTGTGGCCGGACTCCCAGCCTTCGTTCTTCGCGGTCGGGTTGAACAGGCGCACCAGCGCCTTGCCCGGCTTGCGGTCGCGGGCGAAATCGAGGAAGTCGATGGCCAGCGCGGCCCAGCCCTGCGCATCGTGCTGAGGCAGCTCATCGCTGCTCATGCGCTTGTAGAAGGCGTTGATGAAGGCCTCGGTCTCGGCGTGGCGCGCCTTGGGCAGGCGCTTGCGCATCGCTTCGACGATCGGTCCCAGCGACACCGTGTCGTCCTTGGCGGCCGCCTTCGTGGCGATGGACTTCGACGCGCGTTTGGACGGTTCGTCCTTGGCCGGAGCGGTTTTGGCGGCGGATTTGGCTTCGTTACGTTTGGTGCTCATGGCAACGGGAGTTCCAATGGAAGAAGGCCCACGCTATTCGCGCGGGCCGGGGGATACGGTTCAGTACGGGCAGTTCGCGGACACGACTTCGCGCGATGCCGCTTTGCGGGCGGCCATCGCGCGTGGATTCCAGTCGCGACCGCGATCGACAGGGCAGGCGGTCAGTCGGGACGATCCGAAACGTTTCATGACGTGCTGTCGCGCGATCAGCGCAGGCCGGTCTCGTTGCGGGCGATGACCAGGCGCTGGATCTCGCTGGTGCCTTCGTAGATCTCGGTGATCTTGGCGTCGCGGAAGTAACGCTCCAGCGGCATTTCCTTCGAGTAACCCATGCCGCCGTGGATCTGCACGGCCTGGTGGGTGATCCACATGGCCGCTTCCGACGCGGTGAGCTTGGCGATGGCGGCCTCGTTGCTGAAGCGCCCGCCGGTGCGGTCGGCCTCGCCCTTCTGCCATGCCGCGCGCAGCGTCAGCAGCGTGGCCGCGTCCAGCTTGCACTTCATGTCGGCGATCTTGGCCTGGGTCATCTGGAAGGTACCGATGGGCGCGCCGAAGGCCTTGCGCTCCTTCACGTATTCCAGGGTCTTCTCGTAGGCGGCGCGGGCGATGCCGATGGCCTGGCTGGCGATGCCGATGCGGCCCGCATCTAGCACGCCCATTGCGATCTTGAAGCCCTCGCCTTCCTTGCCCAGCACTTCGTCGGGCTGCGCGACGTAGTCCGCGAACTCGATCTCGCAGGTAGCTGAGGCGCGGATGCCGAGCTTGGGTTCGGTCTTGCCGCGGTGGAAGCCCGCACGCTCGCCATCGACCAGGAACGCGGTGATGCCGCGCGCGCCCTTGTCGGGCTGGGTCATGGCGAACAGCACGAAGTACTTGGCTACCGGGCCGGACGTGATCCAGCTCTTCTTGCCGTTGATGACGTAGGTGCCGTCGGCCTGCCTGGTCGCCTTGCAGCGCATGGCGGTGGCGTCGGAGCCGGACTGCGGCTCGGTCAGCGCGAAGGCGCCGATCTCGCGGCCTTCGGCAATGGCGCGGACGTACTTCTGCTTCTGTTCCTCTGTACCGAACTTCAGGATGCCGTTGCAGAACAGCGAGTTGTTCACCGACATGATGGTCGAGTGCGCGGCGTCGCCCGCGGCGATCTCGATCATCGCCAGCACGTAGCTGATGGGGTCCATGCCGGCGCCACCGTACTGCTCGGGCACCTCGATCCCCATCAGGCCGTTCTCGCCGAGGGTCCGGATGTTCTCCAGCGGGAACTCGCCCGTCTGGTCGTGGTGTTCGGCGCTGGGAGCAATCTTTTCCTGGGCGATGCGGCGGGCCACATCCTGGATCATCAATTGCTCTTCGGTGAAGCTGAAATCCACGTAAGCACCTCGGGCGTAGTAAATCGGTTGTTCGATGTTGCAGGCCCGAAATTGTAACGGGCCCGTCGGGGTTTCGCAGGCCCAGGCCATGTTGCGCAGCGCCATATCTGCACCTTTTCGGCCTCCGGTGGAGACGGCCCCGACCAAGGGGCCAGTCGAAAAAACACCGATGCTGCTCGCCTCCTTTGAACGTCCGGCCTTGATGCAGCGCCATAGGGAGGCCTTGGAGGCCCGACAGGAAACCGGTGCCAACGACTCAAAAGCCGAAGCGGAGCCATTTGTTGGCCGCCCTGTGAATCGTGTCGCGCGCGCTTGACCCCCGGGCCCGCGCGGACGAAACTTATCTCTATATCGCGATAGGTTGATGAAGCATGGATCTGGAAGGCTGGTCTTCACGGCTCAAGGTGTTCGCCGACGCCACCCGCGTGCGGCTGCTGGCGCTGCTGGAGCGCGAGGAACTCACCGTGGCCGAACTGTCGGGCATCACCCGCCTGGCCCAGCCGCGCGTGTCCACGCACCTGGCCAAGCTGAAGGAGGCCGGGCTGGTGCGCGACCGGCGCGCCGGCGTGTCGGCCTACTACCGTTTCGACGACGGTGCGCTCGACGCGGCCCAGCGTGCCTTGTGGCAGACGCTGCGCGAAGGCAGCGACGATCCGCTGTTGCGCCAGGACGCCGAACGCGTGGCAGACGTGCTCGCCTCGCGCGCGGCGGACCAGAACTGGGCCGACACCGTGGCCGGCGACATGGAGCGCCACTACTCGCCCGGTCGCACCTGGGAGGCGATGGCGCGCTCCGCGCTTCCCCTGCTGGAACCCGGCGACGTGCTCGACGTAGCCTCCGGCGACGGCGTGCTGGCCGAACTGCTGGCGCCGCATTCGCACCGCTACGTCTGCCTGGACTCCAGCACCAAGGTCGTGCTGGCCGCGTCCGAACGCCTGCGCAAGCTGAAGAACGTCGAGGTGCGCGAGGGTGACATGCATGCGCTGCCGTTCGACGACGCGCATTTCGATCTCGTCGTACTGATGCATGCGCTGACCTATGCCGAGCACCCGGCGCAGGCCGTGGCCGAGGCGGCGCGTGTGCTGCGCCCCGGCGGGCGATTGCTGCTCACCAGCCTGGCACGCCACGAGCACCGCAACGTCGTCGAAGCGTACGGCCACGTGAACCTGGGCTTTTCGGAAAAGGAACTGCTGAAGTTCGCCACCCGTGCCGGCATCGAAGTCGGCAGTTGCGAAACCGTGACGCGCGAACGCCGGCCGCCACATTTCGAAGTGATTGCGTTGATCGGCCGCAAGCAGGGGCCAGGAATCAGGGATCAGAGACCAGGGGAAAAGCCGACATCCGCTCGGACCAGCGCGAGGAAAATCCAATGAAGACATATGGCGAAGCCGCACCGGCTCCTGACCTCCGGCAACTGACCCCTGATTCGCTGCCCTGGCTCAATCCTGCCCGCGCCGAGGCGCTACAGCGCCTGCTGCGCGAACGCATCCTGGTCCTGGACGGCGCGATGGGGACGATGATCCAACAGCACGCACTGGACGAAGCGGCCTACCGAGGCGAGCGCTTCGCACATGGCTACGACCACGCCTGGGCGCCGTCCGAACACGTGCATGGCGACGGCTGCGGCTGCGCACGCGACCAGCGCGGCAACAACGACCTGCTCAGCCTGACCCAGCCCGACATCATCCGCGACATCCATGCGCAGTACCTCGATGCCGGCGCGGACCTGATCGAGACCAATACGTTCAACTCGACCACGGTTTCGTTGGCCGACTATGGCCTTGAGCACCTGGCGCGCGAACTCAACGAGGCCGGCGCACGGCTGGCACGCGCTGCCTGTGACGACGCAGAGGCAAAGGATCCTTCACGCCCGCGATTCGCGGTCGGCGTGCTGGGGCCGACCAGCCGCACCGCTTCGCTGAGCCCGGACGTGAATCGCCCCGGCTTCCGCGCGATCACCTTCGATGAACTGCGCGCCGCCTACCGCGAAGCCGCCGACGGCCTGATCGACGGCGGCGCCGACGTGCTGATGGTCGAAACCATATTCGACACGCTCAACGCCAAGGCGGCGCTGTTCGCCATCGAAGAAGCCTTCGATGCACGCGGCGCGCGGCTGCCGGTGATGATCTCCGGCACCATCACCGACGCGTCGGGTCGCACGCTGTCGGGACAGACCGCGGAGGCGTTCTGGTATTCGGTCCGTCATTCGCAGCCGCTGGCCATCGGCCTGAACTGCGCGCTCGGCGCGCGTGATCTACGCGTGCACGTGGACGTGCTGGCCCAGGTGGCGGACGCCTACGTCAGCACGCACCCGAACGCGGGGCTGCCGAATGCATTTGGCGGTTACGACGAGACGCCCGAAGACATGGCGGCGGTGTTGGGCGAGTTCGCCCGCTCCGGGCTGCTGAACCTCGTCGGCGGCTGCTGTGGCACCACGCCGGCGCACATCGCGGCGATCGCCGCCGCGGTGCGCGACGTCGCTCCCCGCCAGCTGCCGCAGCTCGCGGCGGCCGCCTGATTCCAGCGTTGTTCCGCATCCAGAGTTCCTGATTCGATGACCGTCCTCCTTGCCCGCCAGACCCGCCTCAGCGGCCTCGAGCCGCTGCAGATCACGCCGGAAAGCAACTTCATCAACGTCGGGGAGCGCACCAACGTCACCGGCTCTGCGCAGTTCAAGAAGCTGATCCTGGAAGGACGCTTCGACGAGGCCGTCGCCGTAGCCCGCCAGCAGGTCGAGAACGGCGCGCAGGTCATCGACGTCAACATGGACGAAGGCCTGCTCGACTCCGAGAAGGCGATGGTCGATTTTCTCAACCTGATCGCGGCCGAGCCGGACATTGCGCGCGTGCCGGTGATGGTCGACAGTTCCAGGTTCAGCGTGATCGAGGCTGGCCTGCGCTGCCTGCAGGGCAAGGGCATCGTCAATTCGATCTCGATGAAGGAAGGCGAGGAAGAATTCCTGCGGCAGGCACGGCTGGTGCGCCGCTATGGCGCCGCCGTGGTGGTGATGGCCTTCGACGAGGCCGGCCAGGCGGACACGATCGAGCGCAAGGTTGAGATCTGCTCGCGCGCGTACCGGCTGTTGACGGAGAAGGTCGGCTTCCCGCCTGAGGACATCATCTTCGATCCCAACGTCTTTGCCATCGCGACGGGCATCGACGAACACAACGATTACGCCGTGGCCTTCATCGAGGCCACGCGCGAACTGAAGCGACGCTTTCCGTTCAGCCACATTTCCGGTGGCGTGTCCAACGTCAGCTTCTCGTTCCGCGGCAATGAGCCGGTGCGCCAGGCCATCCACGTGGTGTTCCTGTACCACGCGATCCGCGCGGGCATGGACATGGGCATCGTTAACGCCGGCGCGCTGCCGCTGTACGACGATCTGGATTCGGAGCTGCGCGAACGCGTCGAGGACGTCGTACTCAACCGCCGCAGCGACGCCACCGAGCGGCTGCTCGAGATCGCCGACCGCTACAAGGGAAAGAAGGGCGAGAAGAAGGTCGAAGACCTGGCTTGGCGCGACAAGCCGGTGCGCGAGCGCCTGAGCCACTCGCTGGTGCACGGCATCGACCAGTACATCGAAGCGGACACCGAAGAAGCGCGCGCGCAGGCCACGCGTCCGCTGGACGTGATCGAAGGCCCTCTGATGGACGGCATGAACGTGGTCGGCGACCTGTTCGGCGCCGGCAAGATGTTCCTGCCGCAGGTGGTGAAGTCCGCGCGCGTGATGAAGAAGGCTGTGGCCTACCTGCTGCCTTTCATCGAGGCCGAGAAGCTGCGCACGGGCGATGCCGGCAAGTCCAACGGCAAGATCGTGATGGCCACGGTGAAGGGCGACGTGCACGACATCGGCAAGAACATCGTCGGCGTGGTGCTGGCCTGCAACAACTTCGAGGTCATCGACCTGGGAGTGATGGTGCCCGCGCAAACCATCCTCGACACGGCGCGCCGCGAGAACGCCGACCTGATCGGCCTGTCCGGCCTCATCACGCCATCGCTGGAGGAGATGAGCCACGTCGCGCGCGAGATGCAGAAGCAGGGCTTCCAGATGCCGCTGCTGATCGGCGGGGCCACCACGTCGCGCGCGCACACGGCGCTGAAGATCGACCCGCATTACAAGTCGCCGACGGTGTGGGTGAAGGACGCGTCGCGTGCGGTGGGCGTCGCGCAATCGCTGATCAGCCCTGACCTGCGTGGCGGATTCGTCGCGGCCAACGATGCCGACTACGCCGAGATCCGCCAGCGCCACAAGCAGCGTGGCGACGGCAAGCGCCTGGTGTCGCTGGAGAAGGCGCGCACGCAGCGCTTCGACGGGCGTTGGGACGAATATGCGCCGCCTGCGCCGAAACAGCCGGGCCTGCACGTGTTCGACGACTATCCGCTGGACGAGCTGGTCGGGTACATCGACTGGACGCCGTTCTTCAACACCTGGGAGCTGGCCGGCAAGTACCCGGCCATCCTTACCGATGATGTCGTGGGCGCGCAGGCCAGCGAGTTGTATCGCGACGCGCAGGCGATGCTCAAGCGCATCGTCGCCGGGAAATGGCTCACGGCGAAGGCGGTATTCGGCCTGTGGCCTGCGGTGGCTGTCGGCGACGACGTCATCGTCGATGTCGACGGCGCACCCACCACACTGCACTTCCTGCGCCAGCAGGTGGACAAGCCCGTGGAGCGCCCGGACTTCTGCCTGGCCGATTTCATCGCGCCGAAGTCTTCAGGAAAGCAGGACTGGATAGGCGCATTCGCCGTCACCGCGGGCATCGGCATCGAAGAACACATCGCGCGTTTCGAAGCCGACCACGACGACTACAACGCGATCCTGCTCAAGGCCCTCGCCGACCGCTTCGCCGAGGCGCTGGCCGAACGGCTGCACCAGCGGGTGCGCAGGGAATACTGGGGCTACGCCGCCGCCGAGACGCTCGACAACGACGCGCTGATCGACGAGAAGTACGTCGGCATCCGCCCTGCCCCGGGTTATCCAGCCTGCCCCGAGCACAGCGAGAAGGCCACGCTGTTCCGCCTGCTGGACGCGGCGAGCAACGCCGGCATGCGGCTCACCGAGAGCTTCGCGATGACCCCCGCCGCCGCGGTGTCCGGCTACTACTTCAGCCATCCGGACAGCCAGTATTTCGTGGTCGGCCGTGTCTCCAAGGAGCAAGTCGAGGACTACGCACGCCGCAAAGGCGTCAGCCTCGCCCAGGCCGAACGCTGGCTGGCATCGAACCTGGATTACGACCCGGAGTGAACCGGGCGCCGAGCCCGTATGCGGTAACCGAGCCGGCGGTGCCGGAGGCCGACAACGCAGGACCGGCGCCTCCGCGTATTCACCAGACCAGATCGTCTGGCACCTGGTACTTCGGATCGGCGTAGGGATCTTCTTCCGCCGTCGCGTTCGGGTCGACCTTCAGCGCGACGGCCGGGGCGAAGATCTCCTCGGCCTGCGCGAGCACCTGCGCGGTGACCAGCAGATAGCGGCCGTCCATCTGCAGCACCCCAAGCTCGCCCGCGTTCAGCGCCTTCAGCTGCTCGTCGTTGACGTACACGCGCTTGATCTTGCCGCCGTATGGGAAATGACGGGCGATCTCGGCGTTGGGGTCGTTGAGCGCCTTGTCCTTGACCAGTTCGGCCAGCTTCGCACGTGCCTCGCGGCGCTTGCGCGCTTCCTCCTGCTTGGCCTGCTCGGCGGCGATGCGCTCTTCCTTCTCGCGCTGTGCGCGGATGGCATAAGCCTTCGCCAGGTCGATGTCCTCACGCGATTGCGGCTTGCCGCCGTGACGCGAACCACCCGGCTTGCGTGCGTCGGCATATCCGCCCGCGTGCGACTTCGCACCCTGAGGCTTCCCGTCCTGGGGCTTGGCGCCGCGCGGCTTTCCATCGTGGGGTTTGCCGTCGTGGGGCCTGGGCTGCGGCTTGCCGCCCTGCCTGGCTTGCGCCGGACGCTCGGGCTTGGGGGCCGGCTTGAAGCCCAGCCCCATCAGTTGGTCGCGAAGACTGTTGCTCATTGCGTGTGATCAGTAATGCGGCGGTGGCGGTTCCTGCGCCGGATCGGCGGCGAACGGGTTGGCCGCCATCGTGCTGCGCATGTGCTTCAGCTCTTCGAGCACCCGATGCAGCAGCAACGCGTTGCGTCCTTCTTCGTCGCGCGCCGCGGCCAGCGCGTCGCTCAGCTCGGACAGTGCCTGTTCCTGAAAGGCCAAGCGGCTTTCCAGGTCGACCAGGCGTTGTTCGAGCTCGTCGCGATTGTCGCCCATTTCAGTCCGCGTGGATCGAGCGACCGCGCCCGATGCCGTAATAGGCCAGGCCGGCGGCCTCGACCTCGTCCGGATGGTACAGGTTGCGCCCGTCGAAGATCACCGCGTCCCCCAGCGACTGCCGCAGGCGTTGGAAATCGGGGCTGCGGAACTGCTTCCACTCGGTGACCACGATCAGGGCGTCGGCGTCGGCCAGCGCGGCGCGCGCGGAATCGCACAGCACCAGGTCGTCGCGTTCGCCGAAGATACGCTGGGCCTCGTGACGCGCCTCTGGATCATAGGCGCGCACCTTCGCGCCGCTGTCCCACAGCAGTTGCAGCAACCGCCGGCTGGAGGCCTCGCGCATGTCGTCGGTATTGGGCTTGAAGGCCAGACCCCACACGGCGAACGTCTTGCCGGCGATGCTGCCGCCGTAATGACGCTGGATCAGCTCGAACAGGTGCGCCTTCTGGCGGTCGTTGACCGACTCCACCGCACCAAGCAGTTCGGCGTGGTAACCATGCTGCTGCGCGGTTTTCGCCAGCGCCTGCACGTCCTTGGGGAAGCACGAGCCGCCATAGCCGGCGCCGGGATAGATGAAGTGCCAGCCGATGCGCGGGTCGGAGCCGATGCCCTGGCGCACCATCTCCACGTCGGCGCCGACCTTCTCGGCGATGTTGGCGATCTCGTTCATGAAGCTGATCTTGGTCGCCAGCATCGCGTTGGCCGCGTACTTGGTCAGCTCCGCCGAACGCACGTCCATCACCACGATGCGCTCGTGGTTGCGGTTGAACGGCGCGTACAGGCGCTTGAGCTTCTCGATGGCCGACGCGCTGGACGCGCCGATGATGATGCGGTCCGGTCGCATGCAGTCGTTGACCGCATCGCCTTCCTTCAGGAATTCCGGATTGGACACCACGTCGAACGGCACATCGACGCCGCGCTTTTTCAGTTCGTCGGCGATGGCGGCACCGACCTTGTCGGCCGTGCCGACCGGCACCGTGGACTTGTTGACGACCACCGCCGGACGCTCACGGTGCTGGCCGATAGTGCGGGCCACCGCCAGCACGTACTTGAGGTCCGCGCTGCCGTCCTCGTCGGGCGGCGTGCCCACGGCGATGAAGATCACATCGCCGTGCGCGATGGCGCTGGCTGCGTCCGTGGTGAAGCTCAGGCGGCCGGCCGCGTGGTTCGCCTTCACCATCGGCTCCAGGCCGGGCTCGTAGATCGGGATCACGCCCTGGTTGAGGCCATCGACCTTGGCCTGGTCGATGTCGACGCAGACCACGTCGTGGCCTACGTCGGACAGACAGGTACCCGTGACAAGGCCGACATAACCGGTGCCGAAAATGGTGACTCGCATGCGTACTCCCGTGGGCCAGAGAAATCAGGACCAAGCCGGAGACCGGACGACGCGTGCCGTCGCCCGGCGCTCGCGCTCGTTCCTTACTTCTGCGGCTTGACGATGTCGAGCAACTCGACTTCGAACACGAGGGTCTGGTTGGGGCCGATCGGACCCGCGCCCTGCTCGCCGTAGGCGAGGTTGCTCGGAATCCAGAAACGATACTTGCTGCCCACGGGCATCAGCGTGATGCCCTCCTGCCAGCCCGGCACCAGCTGGCTCAGCACGAACGTTGCCGGCTGGCCGCGATCATAGGAGCTGTCGAACGTCTTGCCGTCCAGCAGCGAGCCCTTGTAGTGCGCGCTCACCGCGTCGCTGGCCTGCGGCTTCGGACCCTTGCCTTCGGTCAGGACCTGGTATTGCAGGCCGGAGGCCGTGGTCACTACGCCCTGCTTCTTGCCGTTCTCGGCCATGAACTTGCGGCCGTCTTCCAGGTTCTTCTTCGCGTCGGCCATCATCTTGGCGATGCGCTGCGCCTGCACCTTCTGCGCGAACGCCTCGCGGATCTCGCCGGCCTGCTTCTCGTCCAGCAACAGTTTCTCGCCGGCCAGCGAGGACTTGAGCGCCTTGTGCAGTGTCTCGATGTCGATCTCGTCCTTGACCGGCTCCAGCGAGCGCGCCATGTCCATGCCGATCATGTAGCTGACCTGTTCCTTCTCGGTTGCCAGGCCCGGGATCTTCTTCGCCGCGCCTTCGGCCTGCGTGTCCTTCGCGGTCGCATCGGCTTCGGCCTTGTCGGCGGGTTTGTTGCACGCGGCGGTCAGCGCGGCGAGCGATGCGACGGCCAGGGCGAGGCCGGTATGGCGTGGGGAGAACTTCATCGGACGGGACTCCAGGTGAGAAGAATCGCCGGGACGGCATGCACCACCCCGACGTTGCGGCCTGACAAACTGCCAGCGGCGAACTGAACCTCAGGCGTACCGCGCCCGCCGGGCGCGGCGATCGCCGCGTGTTACAGGATTGCCATCAGTTCGACATCGAACACCAGCGTGGCGTTCGGGCCGATCGGACCGCCCGGCGTGCCGCGCGGACCGTAAGCCAGATCGCCCGGAATCCAGAAACGGAACTTGCTGCCCACCGGCATCATGGCGACGCCTTCGGTCCAGCCGGCGATCACCTGATTCAGCGCGAACTCGGCGGGCTGGCCGCGATCGACCGAACTGTCGAACACGGTGCCGTCGAGCAGCGTGCCGTGATAGTTGACGCGTACGCGGTCGGTGGCCTTGGGACGCGGGCCTGAGCCCTGGCGCAGCACCATGTACTGCAGGCCCGAGCCGGTGGTGAAGACACCCTTCTGCGTCTTGTTCTGCGCGAGGAACTTCTCGCCCTCGGCCTTGTTCTTGTCGCCCAGCTGCGCGGCCTGCGCCTGCATCTTGGCCTGCACCTTCTGCGCGAACGCTTCGCGAGTGGCACCCAGCTCGGTCTCGCTCAGCAGCGGCTTGCCCTTGTCGAACGAGGTGCGGATTGCCTGCACGATCACCGGCAGTTCCAGTTCGTCCTTGATCGGCGCCAGCGAACGGCCGACGTCGGCGCCCACGAGATACGCGACCTTGTCCTTCGGCACGTCGGGCACCTTCGCACCCGCCGGCGCCTGGCCCGTGCGCGAGGCGATGCGCTGCATCAGCGCGGGACCGACCTGCTGCGCTTCCTCTTCGGTGATCAGCGGCTTGCCGCCGTCGAAGGCGTTCTTGATGGCGCGCTCGAATGCGGCCAGGTCGATGTCCGGTGCGACGGGCGCGATCGATTGGGCGATGTCGGTGCCCACCATGTAGCTGGTCTTTTCGCGTTCGGTCGTCAGCACGGTCTTGTCCTGGGCAGAGGCGGCCGCGCCGATCAGCGTGGCTGCAGAGGTAAGCAACACGGCGGCGCCGCGCAGAAAAGCCTTCATCGGGAACCTACTCCGTATGGGAAATGTCGACCGGCCCTGGCCGGTGTTGCGGGGCGAAGGCTTCGTGCCCGTGCCGCGCAAGCGGTGCATTGTCGCGGCAGCGCGCCGCATCGGCAATCGCCGTGCGGGCTTCACCTGGCCTTCGCGCGAGTGACCGCCAGCGCCTTTTCGATGGCGGCGATGACCTGCGGATCGTTGGGCGTGACCTTGCTGCCGAAGCTGGCGATCAGGCGACCGTCCCGGCCAATCAGATATTTGTGGAAATTCCACTTCGGCGCCTCGCCCGCAGCCCGGGCCAGGTCCCGGTAGAGCGGCGTCGCCTCGTCGCCTACCACGTGCACCTTCTGGAACATCGGGAATTTCACGCCATAGGTCAGCGTGCAGAACGCCTGGATCTGCTGCTCGTCCTCGAATTCCTGCGCCTTGAAGTCGCCCGAGGGAAAGCCGAGCACGGCGAATCCACGCGTGCGGTACTTCGCGTGCAGCGCTTCCAGCGCCTCGAATTGCGGCGTGTAACCGCACTTGCTGGCGGTGTTCACCACCAGCAGTACGTCGCCGCCATAAGCCTGCGCCAGATTGACGGGTTCCTTCCCCGCCAGCGGACGGAAGCTCCGGTCGAGCAGTCCGCCTGCGGCCGTGGCAAAAGCGGCCACCAGCAGCAAAGACAGGGTCAGGAAGCGGGCCGGATGCTTGCGGATTCGCTGGCGCGGGTGCATGGGAGCCACTCTGGTGCGGAGTCAGCCGCGAGTATGGGCCTCCGGCGACCGTCCGTCGGTCTATGCCTTCAGTTGGGTGGACCGGAGTTGACCGGGCGTCTTTTGGTGTTATAGTTGCCTACATCACCGGTTGACCAACGAGCAGGACGTTCACCATGAACCGCAGGTTCCAGAACTCGCTCACCGCACTGCTGGCCTCCGCCTCGGCACTGGCCCTGTGCCTGGCGCTGGCCGTGCCCGCGCCGCACAAGGCCGAGCCCCGCCCCGTCGCCCTGCAACTGGGCCCGGTCGATTTCACCTTCACGCCGGCCGCCGGCAACGACGCCAGCCGCGCCCAGCAGATGGACGCGCTGGTCCGCAGCATCGAACACCGCGCCGGCAGCGTCGATACCTTTGCCGACGCCGCCACCCTCACTGCCGAGCTGGCCACCGCCGCCGCCTTGGCCCGCACCCTCCAGGACTCCCACGAGAACGCCGCCATCGATTCCGAAAAGAAGCAGGCAAGGACCGCCGCCCGGCATCGCCGGCAAACCCTTGTCATGCCTTATTTCTCATTCGCACCGCGGGGCTGAACCATGACCGCAATCCAATGGAGCGACGGCGCTCCAATCTATCGCCAGCTGAAGGAGCGCGTGATCGCGATGATGCTCGACGGGGTTCTCAAGCCCGGCGATGCACTGCCATCCGTTCGCCAGGTCGCCGCCGAATACCAGCTCAATCCAATCACCGTCTCGCGCGCCTATCAGGAACTGGCGGACGAGGCACTCGTCGAGAAACGCAGGGGTCTGGGCATGTACGTGACCGAAGAGGCCGCAAAGAAGCTGCTGTTCAACGAACGCGAACGTTTCCTGCGCGAGGAATGGCCGCTGGTGCTGGAACGCATCATGCGCCTGGGCCTGACGCCTGAAGAACTGCTGGTCGACGCCAAGGCAGGTTCGCCATGAATGCCGACACCTTCGACGTAACCACGGGCGTTCCCGTGGTCAGCGCACGCCATCTGCGCAAGGCCTACAAGAACAAGGTCGCCCTCGACGACGCCGCGTTCGACATCCCCGCCGGCCGCATCGTCGGCCTGATCGGCCCCAACGGCGCCGGCAAGACCACGGCGCTCAAGGCCATGCTCGGGCTCACGCCGTTCGACGGCGAGATGAGCGTGCTCGGCCGCGATCCGCGCAGCCAGCGCGACGACCTGATGCAGGATGTCTGCTTCATCGCCGACGTGGCCGTGCTGCCGCGCTGGATCAGGGTGAAGGAAGCCATCGAGTTCGTCGCCGGCGTGCACCCGCGCTTCGACATGGCCCGCTGCGAGCGTTTCCTCGCCGGCACCCAGCTCAAGCCGAACCTCAAGGTTCGCGAAATGAGCAAGGGCATGATCGTGCAGCTGCACCTGGCGCTGGTCATGGCGATCGACGCGAAGCTGCTGGTGCTCGACGAGCCGACGCTCGGCCTCGACATCCTGTACCGCAAGCAGTTCTACCAGCGCCTGCTCGAGGACTACTTCGACGAGGACAAGACGATCGTCATCACCACGCACCAGGTCGAGGAGGTCGAGCACATCCTCACCGACGTGATGTTCATCCGCGACGGCCGCGTGGTGCTCAACACCGACATGGACTCGGTCGGCTCGCGCTACGTCGAGGTCATGCTCAATGCCGACCGCGTCGACGAGGCCCGCGCGCTGTCGCCGGTCGACGAGCGCGCGCTGCCGTTCGGCAAGACCGTGATGCTGTTCGACGGCGTGCCCGCCGAGCGGCTCGCCGCGCTCGGCGAGATCCGCACGCCCGGCCTCGCCGACCTGTTCGTCGCCACCATGAAGGGGACCTACTCATGAACGCCGCCCTCGACACCCTGCCGGCGCGTGCGCCGGTCGCCGCACCGCACGCCACCCACAAGTTCAGGCTGCTGCTCCGCCGCGAGTTCTGGGAGCACAAGGGCGGCTTCCTCT
>NZ_DASRTS010000046.1:0-13467 GCF_035655815.1 Lysobacter sp. | reverse complement strand
TCGCCGTCATGTTCCTCGGCGTGCGCGTCCAGGCTCAGCAGCTGGCCGCGCGCGGCCTCCTCGAGCATCTGGTGGTATTCGCCGATGCCGACGCCGAGTTCGGCCGCGACTTCGGCCGCGGTCGCGGCGCGGCCGGTAGCCTGCTCGACCGCGCGCGTGGCCGCGACCACGTCGCGGTAGCGGCGGTGCACTGAGCGCGGCACCCAGTCGCCGCGGCGGATCTCGTCGATCATCGCGCCGCGGATGCGGATGGACGCGTACGTTTCGAACGCGGCGCCCTGGTCGGCCTGGAAGTTGCGGGCGGCATCGATCAAACCCAGCATGCCGGCCTGGATCAGGTCGTCGATCTCCACGCTCGCCGGCAGTCGCGCGGCCAGGTGGTGCGCGATGCGGCGCACCAGCTCGCCGTGCTTCTCGACGATGTCGGTGGCATTGGGCGTGTCGGCGGCGCGCTGCGTCGCCTTGTACTGTGCAGCAGCGGCGTTCATGCGACGGCACTCCGCAGTGGATCGGCCGCGGCGTTGGCCGCGCCGGTCTGGGTGACCAGGCGTTCCATGAAGAACTCCACGCCGCCGCGCGGGCCCAGCGGCGCCTGCCAGCTGGCGGCGCGGCGCGCGATGTCGCGGAAGGCCAGCGCCGACGGGCAGCCCGGGAAGGCTTCGACGACGGCTTCCTGGCGCTGGATCGCGCGGCGCAGCCACTCGTCGCGCGGGATCGAGCCCAGATAATGCAGGGTCACGTCGAGGAAGCGTGCGCTGACGCGCTGCAGCTTCTCGAACAGCTGCTTGCCCTCGATCGCGTTGTTGACCTGGTTGCACAGCACCTGCACGCGGTTCACGCCGCGCTCGCGGCTGAGCACCTTGATCAGCGCATAAGCGTCGGTAACCGAGGCCGGTTCGTCGCAGACCACCACGATCACGTCCTGCGCGGCCTGGCAGAAGGTCAGCACGCTGTCGGCGATGCCGGCGGCGTTGTCCACCACCATCGCGTCGATCGGCAGGTCCAGCTCGCAGAAGGCATGCACCAGGCCGACGTGCTGCTGCGGCAGCAGCTCGGTCATGTGGCGCTTGCCCGAGGCTGCCGGCACGACCCACAGGCCGCGCGGACCTTCCAGCAGGGTGTCCTGCAGCTCACAGCGTCCGGCGAAGACGTCGGCCAGGGTGAAGCGCGGCGACAGGCCGAGCATCACGTCGACGTTGGCCAGGCCCAGGTCGGTGTCCAGCAGCAGGGTGCGCTGGCCGGCATGCACCAGCGCCATGGCCAGGTTCACCGACACGGACGTCTTGCCCACGCCGCCCTTGCCGCTGGCCACGGCGATGACGCGCACCGGCGCGCGCGCGGTGCCCGCGTTGATGGAGGCGGGAACGGCGTTGTGATCAGCTGGCGATGGCATGGCGGTCCTCGGTGGGGAGGGTCAGGGGACGCGAATCCAGAGACCCGAGGGGGTTATCGGCAGCACGTCGCACTTTCTCGAGGGTCATCGCCACCCGACGTGCGTCGGCGGCGGCCAGGTCGTGCGGGATCTGCTGCCCGTCGGTGGTGTAGGCCAGGCTCAGGCCATGCTGGACCAGCACCGACAGGGCCGAGCCGAGGCGGCCGGTCTCGTCGAGCTTGGTCAGCACCACGCCTTCCGGCGAGGCCGGGCGGTAGCGTCGGACCACTTCGCCCAGGTCGTGCGCGTTGCTGTTGGCCGGCAGCACCAGCAGGCTGCGCACCCGCTTGGCCGCGCGCAGCCACAGGATCTGGCCGAGCAAAGCGCGGTCGCGCAGGCCATGGCCGGCGGTGTCGACGATGACCAGCGGGTAGTCGGCAAGTTGGTCCAGGGCGTCGTTGAGCGCTTCCGGCCCGTTGGCCTCGCACACCGTCACGCCGAGGCGGCGGCCGAGGATGTGCAGCTGTTCGGTGGCGCCGGGGCGCTCGGTGTCGGTGGTGACCAGGGCGACGTCACGGGCGCGGTGGCGCTGGGCGAAGCGCGCGGCCAGCTTGGCGGCGGTGGTGGTCTTGCCGGCGCCGGTCGGGCCGACCAGGGCGATCACGCCGCCGTCGTCGATGGGCTCCTGGCGGGCCACGCTCAGCGAGCGCGCCAGTTCTTCCAGCATCGGCTCGCGGATCTGGGAAGGATCCAGGCGAGCGTCGATGCGGCCGGCGATGGCCTGCGCCAGATTTTCGTCGCAGCCGTAGCTCATCAGCGCATCGAAGGCGGCGGCGCGTGCCGGGGTGCCGCGCAGGCGTTCGACGCTCATCTGCGACAGCTCGCGCTCGATCAACTGGCGCATGGTGGCCAGTTCGTCGCGCATGGCGATGAAGGCCGGATCGCGGTTGTCGGCGACGGCGTGGAGGTGGGTCTGGGCGTTCGCGGTCGAAACCGCGGACGTGACGGCCACCTGAGCCCCTCTCCCTGTGGCAGAGGGGGTGGGGTGAGGGGCAACGGAGTGTTGGGTCAGCAGATCGATATATGACGCAGGGGCCCCAGCGGCAGCGACGTCGGCCACGTCAGCCTGATCGCGCCCCTCACCCTGGATCCCTCTCCCGGTGGGAGAGGGAAGCGAAGCGTCGTCGGCCCACAGGTCGGCTAGGCTGCGGTACTCGGGTGCCGTGTCGGTGGCGGGCATCGATTGCTGCCCTTCAACCGCGGCGACATCCGCCGATAGAGAGGGAGCAGCGTCACCGATGTCGACCGTAGCCGTGGGCGCGACCCGCGTCGGATCGGTGACGCTGTCCCTTGTTGCTTCATGCGCGTCCGCATCTTGCGATGCGGCCGTTTCGGCGAGCGCGACCTGCGCGGACGCCGCCGCCTTGAACTTCTCCTGCTGCGGGATCAGCGCGGCCATCATCGCGTCGAAGCGCGAGGTGTCCGGCGCAGGCAGCGAGGCAGCCACCAGCGTCTCGCCCTTCGGCGCGCGCGGCGGGGTGATCACCGGCGTGCCGTCGCCGATGGCGAACACGGCGCGGCCGCGGATCGGCGATTCGGCGATCTTCGAGCGCGCCTTGTCGGACAGGGCGACCACGGCCGGTTCCTCGCGTTCGATCTCGGCGCGCTCGGCCGGTGCGGCGCGGTCGTCGTCGGCGGTCGGCGCGGACTCGGCCGCGGGCGCGGTCCAGGCGGGCTTCGCCTTGGACGGCTTGGTGAGCAGCGCGGCCAGCGAACCCATGCGCGAGGACTTCGCCTCTTCGCGCGCTGCCGGTGCCTGCGGGCGTTCATTCGACAAAGCAGCCGTCATCGGGCTGACAGCCATGGCGGGTGCCGGCTCGCGCGCGGGCATCGCGACCACTGCAGCCGACGCTTCAGCGGCCACGCGCAGCGGCGAGGCCACCGGCGCCGGCATCGGCGGCAGCGACGGCAACGCGGCGCGCAGCGCCTGCTGTGCCAGGGATTCGTCGTAGTCCGTCGCGGAGACGATCTCGATGCCGTCCTCGACCGGACGGTTGGACAGGATCACCGCGTCGGGACCCTGCTCGTCGCGCACCATGCGCAGCGCGGTGCGCATGTCGGGGGCGATGAAGCGTTTGATTCGCATGGTGTGTGTGGCAGCGATGAGTGGGTTGGAAGGCTTTCTTGGCGGGGGTCGGGACCCGGGACTCGGGACTCGGGACCCGACTCGGGACTCGGGACCCGGGACTCGGGACTCGGAGGTGAAGCAACAGCAACAACAGCAACAACAGCAACAACAGCAACAGCGTCGGTGACTACTGGTCCTTGAAGCGGCGCATTACCTCGCTACCTCACGAGTCCCGAGTCCCGAGTCCCGGCTCTTCACCCAATCGCCCCCACCAACCGCAACCGCTTGTCCTCCGGCACCTCGCCGTAGGCCAGCACGGTCAGCGCGGGGACGCTGTGCCGCACGAGTCGGGCGATCGCGGACCGGATGCCACCGGGGACCAGCAGCACCGCGGGTTCGCCGCGGCTTTCCTGGCGGGTGACGCACTCGCTGAGGTTCTGATGCAGACGCTCGGCGAGTCCGGGTTCCAGCGCGGCGCCCTGGCCGCTGACGGAGTCCTGCAATACCCGTTCCAGAGCCGGCGCCAAGGTATAGACGGGCAGTTCGGCGCCCAGTCCGTTGAGTTCCTGCACGATGAAGCGGCCCAGCGCGGTGCGGACCGCGGCGGTCAGCAGGGCGGGGTCCTGCGTCTGCGCGCCGTGTTCCAGCAGGGCTTCGACGATCTGCCGCAACTGCCGCACCGGCACGCGCTCGGCCAGCAGCGACTGCAGCACGCGCACCACGGTCGACAGCGGCAGCAGCTTGGGCGTCAGGTCCTCGACCAGGCGCGGCGACGCGCGGCCCAGCGTGGCCAGCAGCTGCTGCACTTCCTCGTGGCCCAGCAGTTCGGCGGCGCGCTCGCGCACGATGTGCGACAGGTGCGTGGCGACCACCGTGGCCGCATCGACCACCGTGTAGCCCAGCGACTCGGCATGCGCGCGCTGGGTCGGCTGGATCCACACCGCATCCAGGCCGAACGCCGGGTCCTTGCCGGGAATGCCTTCCAGCTTGCCGAACACGTGGCCGGGGTCGAGCGCGAGGTGGCGGTCGGGATGGATCTCGCCGCTGGCTACCGGCACGCCATGCACCAGCACGCGGTAGCTGCCCGGCGCCAGTTCCAGGTTGTCGCGCACGTGCACGGCCGGGATCAGGAAGCCCAGGTCCTGGGTGAGCTTGCGCCGCACGCCCTTCAGGCGCGCCAGCAGTTCGCCGCCCTGGTTCTTGTCGACCAGCGCGATCAGCCGGTAGCCCACTTCCAGGCCCAGCGGCTCGACCGGGCGCAGCTCGTCCCAGCTCAGCTCCGGCTGCGCCGCGGCGGTGGCGGCCGCTTCGGTTTCGGCGGTTTCCTCCGGCGGCGCCAGCGAGCGCCGGTGCAGGCGCCACGCGGCGTAGCCCAGCAACGCCGCCAGGATCAGGAACGGCAGGTTGGGCATGCCCGGCACGATGCCGACCAGGCCCATCAGCGCTGCGGCCACGGCCAGCGCGCGCGGATGCAGCACCTGCGTGCTCACGGCTTGGCCCATCTCCTGCTCGCGCGTGGCGCGCGTGACCAGCATCGCCACGGCGGTGGAGATCAGCAGCGCCGGCAGCTGCGCGACCAGGCCGTCGCCGATCGCCAGCAGCACATAGGTGGTGCCCGCGTCGGCGAAAGCCATGTCGTGCTGGAGCACGCCGATCAGCACGCCGCCGATGATGTTGATGGCCAGGATCAGCAGGCCGGCGATGGCGTCGCCGCGCACGAACTTGCTGGCACCGTCCATCGAACCGTAGAAGTCCGCTTCGGCGCGCACTTCCTCGCGCCGCAGCTTCGCGTCCTCGCGGGTGAGCAGGCCGGCGTTGAGGTCGGCGTCGATCGCCATCTGCTTGCCGGGCAGGGCGTCGAGGATGAAGCGCGCCGACACTTCCGAGATGCGGCCGGCGCCCTTGGTGACGACCACGAAGTTGACGATGGTGAGGATCGCGAACACCACGATGCCCACCGCGAAGCTGCCGCCGATAACGAACTGGCCGAACGACTCGATGACGTGGCCGGCGGCGGCCGGGCCCTGGTGGCCGTGCAGCAGCACCACGCGGGTGGAGGCCACGTTCAGCGCCAGGCGCAGCAGGGTGACCAGCAGCAGCACGCTGGGGAAGACCGAGAACTCCAGCGGCCGCTTCACGTACACCACGGCCAGCAGCACCACCAGCGACATGGCGATGTTGATGGTGAACAGCGCGTCCAGCACCAGCGGCGACAGCGGCACGATGACCATGGCGAGCATGGCCAGCACCACCACCGGCGTGGCCAGGCCGCTGCGGATCGCGTGGCCTACGCTCCCGAGCGAGACGCGGCCTCCCGAAGCCCCCCTGTCAAAGGGCTGACTGCTCATGCCGTCGGGTTCCCGTCAGCGGCGTCGGCGGGTGTGCCGTCGGACAAGCCCTTGTCCACGGCGACCTCGCCCAGCGTCGGCATGGGGCCGTGCGCCGGATGCCAGCGCTTGAGCTGGTAGACGTAGGACAGCACCTGCGCAACGGCCGCGTAGAGCTTCACCGGGATCTCCTGGTCGATCTGGCCGTGGCGATACAAGGCGCGTGCCAGCGGCGGCGCCTCGACGATGCTCACGCGATGCTTGCCGGCCACGTCGCGGATCGCCAGCGCGATCTCGTCCACGCCCTTGGCGACCACCTTGGGCGCGCGCATCTTCCCGGCCTCGTACTTCAGGGCCACGGCGTAGTGCGTGGGGTTGGTGACCACCACGTCGGCGGTGGGCACGGCTTCCATCTGCTGCCGGCGCGACAGCTGCGCGGCGACCTGGCGCACGCGTGCCTTCACTTCGGGATTGCCTTCGCTTTCCTTGTATTCGTCGCGAAGTTCCTGCTTGGTCATCTTCAGGCGGTTGCGCCACGACCAGTGCTGCCAGGGCACGTCGATCAGCGCCAGCACGCCCAGCGCGCCGACCATCGCCAGCACCGCCCTGGTGATGAGCGAAAGACCGGTGCCGACGGCGGCTTCCAGCGGCATGCCGGCCATCGCCAGCAGGCGCGTGAACGCGCCGTACACCACCATGCCGCCCAGCCCGCCGATCAGCACCACGCGCAGCAGCGAACGCACCAGCTCGGCCAGGCTTTCCTTGCCGTACAGGCGCTTGAGGCCGGCCAGCGGGCTCATCCGCGCGAAGTCCGGCTGCAGCGACTTGCTGGCGAAGCGCAGCCCGCCCATCACCATCGGCGCGATGAAGCACGCGGCCAGCGTCGCCAGCAGGATCGGCAGCATCGGCAGCACCAGGCCGACGAGAAGGCTGGCCGCGCGCGCGAGCAGGCGGTCGTGCTGGCCCAGGATGGCCGGATCGATGGTCAGCGCCTCATGCAGCCATTCCTGCGACGCGCTGCCGATGTGCGAACCGGTGGCCACCAGCGCCATCGCCGCGCAGCCGAGCACGGCGACATTGCCCAGTTCGCGCGATCGCGGAACGTCGCCGCGTTCGCGCGCCTCGCGCAATCGTTTTTCTGATGGCTGTTCGGTGCGGTCTTCCTGGTCTTCGCTGGACACGGCGGTTTCCGGAGAGAACCGTCATCCCCGCGAACGCGGGGATCCAGCGACTTTCCAATGCATCAGGTGCGAAGGCGCTGGATTCCCGCCTCCGCGGGAATGACGAATCGGTGGAGAGTCGTCATGGAGTCAGCGTCCGGGCCGCTTCGAAAGCCGAGTCGAACAGACGCTCCACCGGCCCCTGCAGTTCGCGTGCCATCAGCATCAGCAGCACCAGCCCCACCAGCAGCGCGACGGGCAGGCCCAGCTGGATCGGGTTGAGCTGCGAGGCCGCGCGCGCCAGCACGCCGAAGGCCAGGTTCACCGCCAGCAGTGCCACCACCACCGGCAGCGCCAGCAGCAGGCCGGCCCGCAGCGCGGTGGAAAAGAACGTCGGCACCACCGACAGGAACTGCTGCATGTCTGGGATCGGTGTGCCCAGCGGCAACGCGTGGTAGCTGTCCAGCAGCAGCTTCACCAGCGCCAGGTGCCCGTCGAAGGTGAAGAACAGCAGTCCGAATACCAGATAGAACCACTGCGCCAGCACGGGCGAGGACGCACCGCTGAGCGGGTCGGCCATGGTCGCGAACGACAGGCCCATGCCCTGCGAAACCAGTTCGCCCGCGAACTGCCCGGCCTCGAAGGCCAGCCGCAGCACCGTGCCGATGGCGATGCCCACGGCGAACTCGCGCAGCACGGTCAGCGCCGTGGCGGCATCCACGCCCGCGGCCGGCGGCGTGGGCAGCAGCGCGGACAGCGCGCCTGCCAGGGCGAGGGTGGTGATCAACCGCGCGCGCATCGGCAGGCTGCGCCCGCTCAGCATCGGCATGGCCTGCATCGCCGCACCGATGCGGATGGCATGCCACAGCACGGTGCCGAGCATGCCGAACAGGTTGAGCCCGTCGATGACGGTGCCGGTGACGGGTTCCATTAGCGTGGGTTTGCAACGTTCGGGACGCTTTGCTTTCCGCCCGTCATTCCCGCGAAGGCGGGAATCCAGGGACTTTTCACGCTTCCCCGGAAGCGTCTCCGTGGCACTAGGCGAAGCGAAGAGAACGTCCATGGACAGTGCCGCCATTCGGCGGCCCAGGACACCCCGCCTTCGCGGGAATGACGAACGGTGGTAACCCGGGCAAGCGCAGCGCACCCGGGGGCTTTCGCGAGCGTCTGCGCCGCTACGCTCGGAACGGACGATGGAAGGCGGGTCGGGGCGGTTGTCACGATGCTTTCTCTCCTGCTGTTGCCGTCCATGGCGACACGTGCTCGGCTCCGGATCGCCCGGCCCGGACATCCCTGTCCGGGCGTTCGGCGACGCGCGCGCCAATGGCGCGGTGCATTGCCTTGGGTGACGCCGTGGATGCCATCCCTAGGCGTCGCGTGGCGGGCTTCGGATCGCCCGGCCCGGACATCCATGTCCGGGCGTTCGGCAGGCCACGCGGCAGTGCCGCGTTAGCGGCCTGCCTCACCCCACCAGGTGCGGAATCCGGTGGAACAGGTCCGTCGTGAACGACACCAGCTTGCCGAGCAGGAAGTGCCCGGTCAGTGCCAGCGTCGCCACCAGGGCGACGGCCTTCACCACGAAGCCGATGGTCGGTTCGTTGAGCTGCGTGGCGGCCTGGATCACGCCGACCACCACGCCGACGACGAGCACCGCGATCAGCGGCGGGGCGCCCAGCATCAGCGCCATCTGCAGGCCGCGGCCGATTTCGGTGAGTGCGGTTTCCGGCGTCATGGCGTCAGACCGGGTTGAAGCTGGCCGCCAGCGAACCGACCACCAGTACCCAGCCGTCCACCAGCACGAACAGCAGGATCTTGAACGGCGCGGAGATCAGCATCGGCGAGAGCATCATCATGCCCATCGACATCAGCACGCTGGCCACCACCAGGTCGATGATCACGAACGGGATGTAGATCAGGAACGCGATCTCGAACGCGGTCTTCAGCTCGCTGGTCAGGAACGACGCCGCCAGCACGCTGAAGGGCACGTCCTGCGGCGTCGCATACGGGCCGCTGTTGGACAGCCCGGCGAAGGTCATCAGGTCGTTCTCGCGGATCTGCGCCAGCATGAAGCCGCGGAACGGGTCGGACGCCGCCGCCCACGCGCTGCGGAAATCCATCTGGTCGTTGAGGTAGGGCGCGATGCCCGCGGCCCAGGCCTGGTCGAACACCGGCATCATCACCATCGCGGTGAGGAACAGCGCCAGCGCCAGCAGCACCTGGTTGCTCGGCGTCTGCCCGGTGCCGAGCGCCTGCCGCAGCAGGCCCAGCACGATGATGATGCGCGTGAAGGCGGTCAGTCCCAGCAGCGCCGCCGGCAGCAGCGTGATGCCGGTCATCAGCAGCAGCACCTGCATCGGCATGCTGACCGGCTCGCCCCCGACCTTGCCCACCGTCACCGCCGGCAGCGGCGCGCTCAACGCGCTGGCGGCAGACGGCGCGTTGGACGGCGTCGCCGCGAGGTTCTGCGCGAGCGGGGCTTGCGCGGCCTGCGGCTGCGCCTGGGCGAAGGCGGGTTGCGTCAGCGCGACCAGCACGAGTGCGAGCGCGAAGAGGGCCGCCAACGCGACGCGACGGAGGCCTGACGGGATTGCTGCAGCGAAAGCCGTCGTCATTCCAGCGAACGCTGGAATCCATTCTGATTTGGCGGTTGCGGTCGGTTGCACGGTCGGAAGATCAAGATGGATTCCAGCGTTCGCTGGAATGACGGGAGGAAGGAAGGGTTTTGCGAAGGAATCGACCGGCGCACTGCGCCTACGGCTTCTTCCCGAGATGCTTCTGCAGCAACTGCGCGAATGGCGTGGCGAGGTTCGGCAGTCCCGGATTCCCCTGCGAAACCTGTGCCGTGGGCAGCGGTTCGGCCAGCGTGTGCAGGTGGCGCATGCCGCCCTGGCCCACGCCGAGCAGCAACTGCGTGCCGCCCACGTCCACCACCACCACGCGGTCGCGCGGACCCAGCGCCAGCGAGGTGACCACGCGCAGCGCGTTGCCGCCCGCCACGCGACCGAAACCCGGCATGCGCCTGGCGAGCCAGCCCAGGCCGAGGATCAGCGACACCACCAGGATCAGCGCGAACACCGCGCCGCCGATGCCGGGGCCTTCGGCGGGCTTGCCGAAGGTCTGCGGTTTCGCGGGGACGCCGACGGTGGCGGTGTGTTTCTGTGCGATGCCTCCCGCTGTGGCTGCGGCGTTTGCGCTGACCTGTGCTGACGAGGTGGCTGTGTCTACTCCTCCCCCTGCTTGCAGGGGGTGAGGAGGGACTGCTTGCGCGCCATTGGCGCGCGCCCCGACGAACGCCATCGGGCTGTCGCCCGAGGGCTGCGGGCTGGGAGGGGGTGAGCCGGCGCGAAGCGCCGGGGTTGCCGGTGCTTCCTTGAGGCTCGCCGCGAGCGGCTCGCACCCCTCCCCAACCCTCCCCTGCGAGCAGGGGAGGGAGCCTTCCACCACCGCGTTTGGCGCGACCGACTGTGAAGCCGAGATCGAACCGGAAGCTGAAGTCGCTGCCGAAGCAGTAGCAGTAGCAGAAGCCGACGCCAGCAGCAGCGCCGCTTCCACGCCGTCGACCGAAAACACGTTGCCGCTCACCGCAGCCTCTTGATGCGCTCGGCCGGGCTGACCACGTCGGTCAGGCGCACGCCGAAGCGGTCGTTCACCACGACGACTTCGCCTTGCGCGATCAGCGTGCCGTTGACGTACAGGTCCAGCGGTTCGCCGGCGCCACGCTCCAGTTCGACCACCGAACCTTGGTTGAGCTGCAGCAGGTTGCGGATCGGAATGCGCGCGCGGCCGACTTCCAGCGACAGCGTCACCGGCACGTCCAGGATCACGTCCAGGTTGAGGTCGGAGGCCGCGCCGGCGTCGGCGGTCAGCGGATCGAAGGCGGCGCGTGCGGCGAATTCGGAAGGGTTCATGGCTCAGGACCTGGAAGGCGTGTCGGCGGTGGCCGGCGTGGAAACGGAAAGGGCGTGCTCGGGCTGCATGGGGTCGAACACCGGCGTGCTGCGCACCGCGTGCACGGTGTGCACCTTCACCGCGTTGCGGCCGTTGTGCGTGCCGAACTCGCCGGAGAACAGCGGCATCTGTTCGACCTTGAGCGTGGCCGTGCGCGGGATCTCGATCGGGATCACGTCGCCCACGCGCAGGCGGCACAGTTCGCGCAGGCTGATCGCGCGCTGCGCCAGCACCGTGCTCAGTTCGATCTCGGCATCGTGCAGCTGCGAGCGCAGGGCCACGGTCCAGCCTTCGTCGCGCTCGATGCGGTCGCTCTGCACGCCGGCATCCAGCTGTTCGCGGATCGGCTCGAGCATCGCGTAGGGGAAGGACACGTGGAATTCGCCGCCGCCGCCTTCCAGCTCGACGTGGAAGCGGCACACCACGATGTACTCGCGCGGGCTGATGATGTTGGCGAAGTGCGGGTTGACCTCGGAATTGAGGTATTCGAACTCCACCGGCATCACCGGCGCCCACGCCTCGACCAGGTCGGAGAACGTCTGGCGCAGCAGCAGCTGGATCACGCGCATCTCGGTGGGCGTGAACTCGCGGCCCTCGATACGGGTGTGGTACTTGCCCGACCCGCCGAAGAAGTTGTCCACCACGGTGAACACCAGGCGCGGCTCGAACATGATCAGCGCGGTGCCGCGCAGCGGCTTCATCTTCACCAGATTGAGGTTGGTCGGCACCTGCAGCGAATGCATGTACTCGCCGAAGCGGATCAGATCGATGCCGCGCACCGACAGGTCGGCCGAGCGGCGCAGCAGGTTGAACAGGCCGATGCGCCAGGTGCGCGCGAAGCGCTCGTTGATCATCTCCAGCGTCGGCAGCTTGCCGCGGACGATGCGGTCCTGGCTGGCGAAGTCGTAGTTGCGCGCCTCGCCCGGCGCCGCCGGCGGTTCGGTTTCGACCGCACCGCTGTCGACGCCGTGCAGCAGGGCATCGATCTCGTCCTGTGAGAGCAGGTCGCTCATCATCGCTGTGGTTCCCGTCGCAGGGTGGCGTTACTGCGTGACCAGGCTGGTGAAGAAGACGGCCTCGACCTTGTCGGCCGCGCCTTCCTTCTTCAGCACGCCGCGCACTTCGGCCAGGGCCTGTTCCTGCAGGCGTTCCTTGGCCGAGCGCTGCGCCAGCTGCGCGGCGCTCTGCTGGCCGAACAGGAGCAGCAGGCGGTTGCGGATGGCGGGCGAGTGCAGTTCCAGCGCGGCGCCGGTGGCCTCGTCGCGGGTCATCACCTGCACGTCGGCCTGCAGGTAGCGGACCGAGGTGGTGTCGGCCAGATTGACGACGAAGGCCGGCTCCAGCGCGTAGTAGCGCGCCGGCTGCGTGGCGGCCGGCTTGGCTTCGGCTTCCGGCGCGGCGCCGCCGTTGCGGCCCTGCAGGAACCACCACGCACCCGCACCGGCCAGGCCGATGGCCAGCAGGACGATCAGGATCCACAGGGCGAGGTTGCTGCTGCGCGGTGCGGGCGGAGCGGCGTTGGCGGCGGGCTTGGACATGCACGGAATCTCGGGACTAACGGATGCCGTAGCCGTGCAAGGGGTGTGCCGGGTGGTGCAGGGGTCGACTTTGGGCTTGCGCCGGTCGCGGGCGTGTAGCCCCTCTCCCACTGGGAGAGGGGTTGGGGTGAGGGGCGGCGGAGTAGTGGCGGAGCAGGTTGCTGGTGCCTGCCTTTCCGCTGCGAGAAGCAAAAACCAGCTTTGCACCGCATTGGAATTCGTGCGCTATGGCTCCGTTAGCCCTCACCCCAACCCCTCTCCCGGTGGGGGAGGGGCTTGAGACCGCACGTTCGAGCGCGACGGCTTCGTTCCCGTTCGCGGCAGGGAAAGCAATGCGTCGGGGTTTTGACGGCGAGGTCGCGTCGGACTCCCGACGGCGCCTTATGCGTATTCGTCCAGCAGTCCGCGCGAGGCCCGTGGTGCCGGACCCGGCGTCCAGCCACTGTCGGCATTGCGCTCGTTGCCGCCGGACGGGGCGGTCGAGCCGGCCTGGCCGTTCGACGGCGAGGGCTGGCCGTTCTGGCGCTGGCCCACGTCCGCCTGGCCTAGCTGCAGCCCGGACTGCCCCAGCATTTCGCGCAGGCGGGGCAGGCTGGATTCCAGCGCGTGGCGCACGTCCGCCTGGGCGCTGTGGAACTCGGCGTTGACGCGGGTGCCGTCCAGCTGCAGGCGCACGTCGATGGTGCCCAGGTGGTCGGGGCTGACGCGGATCTCGGCGTGGCCGACGCGCTGTTCGGCCATCCACGCGATGCGCGAGCCGAAGGCGTCGTCGAAGTTGGCGTCCATCGCGACCGGCGCCTGCGGCGCGACGGCGGCGGCGGTGCGGACCGCACTGGCGGCCGCGGACGCTGCCGTCGTCGTCGTAACGGCCGGTACCGGACTGTCGCCGAGGGCGGAGAGGTCCGGGCCTGCATCGGTTCCGCCGTCGTTGGCGGCGGCCATCGCGGTCATAGCGGCGAACACGGAAGGATCGCCCTCCGCGGCGGCGGGCGCG
>NZ_DASRTS010000045.1:0-18071 GCF_035655815.1 Lysobacter sp. | reverse complement strand
GATCAGGCCAAACAGTACGAAGGTGAGCGTCACCATCATCACCGTCACCCGACGGCGCGTGGAGAACTCCACCAGATTGAAGCCGGAACCGCTCGCAGGTTGCGTCACGTTCGCTCTCCGCGATTACTGCTTGCTGTCGTTCTTCGCCACGGCCTTGGCGGCCTGCGGCTGCGGCTGGCCCAGCACCTGCACGACGGTGCCGTCGCGCAGTGCGGTCTTGCCGGCCACCACCACCTGCTCGCCTTCCTTCACGCCTTCGCGGATTTCCGCCCACGAACCGTCCACGTAACCCAGCTTGACCGGCACGCGCTTGGTCTTGTCGCCGGTGACCACGAACACGGCCGGGTCGCCGTCGTCTTCCAGCAGCGCCACGCGCGGCACGACCAAGGCGTCTGCACGCTGGTCGTAGTCGATCTTGATGCGGCCGAACATGCCCGGCTGCAGCACGCCGTCGCCCTTGAACGCGCACACGACGCGGAAGGTGCCGCTGCCCGAATCCACGACCGGGGCGACGCGGTCCACCGTGCCGGTGAAGGTCTTGCCCGGCAGCGCGTCCACCTGCATCAGCACCGGCAGGCCGGCCTTGAGGGTCGCCAGTTCACGCTCGGGCACATTGAGCGTGGCTTCCAGGCGCGAGGTGTCGACGATGCGGAAGATCGGCGTGTTGATCTGCACGAAGTTGCCGGTCTTGATCGAGCGCGAGGCGATCACGCCGGAGATCGGCGCCTCGACGTTGGCGTACGACAGCTCGAGGTTGGCCAGGCGGTTGGCGGCCCGGGCGTTCTCCAGGTCGTAGCGCAGCTGGTCGTTGTCGTTGGCGCTGAGCAGCTTCTGCTCGGCCATCTGCCTGGCACGGTTGTAGTTGGCCTCGAGCTTGCGCATGGCCGCGCCCGTCTGGGCAGCCTGCAGCTCGGAACGGGCCGAATCCAGGCGGACGAGGGTTTGGCCGGCGCGAACCGCCTGGCCTTCCTCGACCATCACGTTGAGGGCGACACCGGACGTCTTGGCGACCACCTGCGACTCGGCCACCGGCTCCAGCGGCGCCGTGCCGGTGTAGCTGGCGGCGACCGCGCGGCGGGAGGCCTTGGCGACCTCGACCGGTACGGCATCCGGCCCCTTCTTTTCACCGGACTTGGCCTGGGCTTCACCGGGGCCGTTGCTTCCGCCGCAGGCGGCGAGCAGCAGGCACGGCAGCAGGACGACAGCGGCGCGGACCAGGCCACGGCTGCGATTTCGGGTGAGATGACGCATCTGAATTGGACCCCAAGTGACGATTTACCGGACCGTATGCCGGTGTTGTATATAGGTATATCACCGCCCCGAAACGCCACCATCCGCCGAAGGTCATGGTGACTGGAGCCACGTCGTGCGGACCGTGTGGCAGTGAGCCACGAAGCCCGCAATGACCATCGATGCAAATAGGCACAGCTTCGTTGCATCAATCTCGCAGGCTATACTTGCAAACTTATGCGCGGCCCTCCCGACGGACGGTCACGTGCAGCCAGCCTCCGAACCTTTCGCTAGCCATTCGAGATTGCGGACTACGACATGATGCGACCGCTGATGATCGCCGCCTGCCTTTTCCTGACCACCGCGGCGTTCGCCGCCTCGGCCCAGGAAACCCAGGCTCCCGCCGCCCCGGCCGCCGCCGCAACGCCGGCTCCGACCGCCGCCAAGGGCAATGCCGACAAGGGCCGCCAGCTGACCTACACCTGCCAGGGCTGCCACGGCGTCACCGGTTACAAGAACGCCTACCCGAACTACCACGTGCCGAAGATCGGCGGCCAGTCCGCGGAGTACCTGGCCAACGCACTGACCGAATACAGGAAGGGCACGCGCAAGCACCCGACGATGCAGGCCCAGTCGCAGAGCTTCTCCGACCAGGACATCGCCGACATCGCCGCCTTCCTTTCGACGCTGAAGTGAGTGAGCAGACGAACATGACGAACAAGATCCTCGCCATCGCCCTGCTCTCCTGCCTCGCGCTGGCCGGCTGCTCCGGCGGCGACACCCCGGCCGAACATTCGGCCGCCGACCGCGGCGAAGGCCACAGCTCCTCGTCCGCCGGCCTGCCGGCAGGCCACATCGCCGCCGGCGAGAAGCTGGCGCAGACCAAGGGCAAGGCCACCGGCCAGTCCTGCGTGGACTGCCACGGCGCCGAGGGCAATGCGCCCATCGACGAGACCTACCCGAAGCTGGCCGGCCAGTACTACGACTACATCGCGCACTCGCTGCAGGCCTACCGCAGCGGCGACCGCGACCATGCGCTGATGTCGAGCCAGGCCAAGGACCTGACCGACCAGCAGATCGCCGACCTGGCCGCCTACTTCGGTTCGCGCCAGAGCAACCTGCGCGACCTGCACGGCGTCCACAACTGAGCGAACCGTCAGCACGGAAGCAGAAGGCCCGCGCAAGCGGGCCTTTTCTTTTGCGACTCCTTTTACGACGCAGATCGAGTGCGCGCACATCCGGCGCAAACGGAACGGGCCGCTTGCGCGGCCCGTCCTGCATCAACTTCAACCAGCGCGATCAGGCTTCGATCGGCACCAGGGTGATCTCGACGCGGCGGTTCTGCGCGCGGCCGCTCTCGGTGTCGTTGCTGGCGACCGGACGCGATTCGCCCGCACCTACCACGATGAAGCGATCACGGTTCAGGCCACGGCTCTGCAGGTACCCGGCCACCGCATTGGCACGCTGCTCCGACAGCTTCTGGTTGTACGCGTCGGTACCGACGCTGTCGGTGTGGCCGGCCACTTCGACCACGGTCTGGTTGTACTGCTGCAGCGTGCGGGCAACGTTGTCCAGCACCGGGTAGAACTCGGGCTTGAGGTTCGACTTGTCGAAGTCGAACGTGATGCCGCTGGGCATGTTGAGGGTGATGTTGTCGCCCTGGCGGACCACGTCGACGCCGGTCCCGGCCATCTGTTCGCGCAGCGCGCGCTCCTGGCGGTCCTGGTAGTTGCCGATGGCGGCGCCGGTCAGACCGCCGACGCCTGCGCCGATCAGCGCACGCTGGCGGCGTTCGGTTGCGTCGTCGCCGCTGAGCAGGCCGGCGGCCACGCCGGCCAGTGCGCCGATGATGGCGCCCTTGCTGGTCTTGCTCATGCCCTGCTGCTGGCCTTGCTGCTGCGGCGGCGGCTGTTGCGCGGGATATGGCTGCCCACCGTAGTAACCGCCTCCGCTCGTGGCGCAGCCGGCGAGCAGCGCGGTTGCGGTCAGCGCGAGGATGGCGGTCTTCATCTGCTTTCTCATGAGTCCTTCCTTATGGGAATTCGGCGTGCCGCCGAAACGCGGGCCCAAGCTAAGCACGTCCGCGTGGGTAAGGAGTGAGCGCGCCGCATCCCTATTCAGTCGGCGGCAGGGATCAGCGCTTCGGCGGCGAATGCATCGAGGCGTTCGTCCCAGTTCCCCATCAACGACAGGTAAAGGAGCTTCTCGAATTCGGCGCCGAAACGGCGGATCACCGCATCGGGATCGGGGATCAATCGCCCGTCCGCGATCAGCCCGAAGTGTACGCGACCGTTGTAGCTGAGGATCGAGATGCCAACACCGATCGAACCCGTCTGCGGCACCCAGAACATCATCTCGCGCAGCATGCAGCCGGCCAGGTACAGCGGCTGCTGCGGTCCCGGCACGTTGGTCGCTACTGCGGTCGCCTTGCGGCTGAAGAGTTCCAGCGCCAACCCCTGCACGGCCGCCGGCGCCATGCCCAGCGCGGCCAGCAGCCCGTACGCGACGATCGCCTGGCGCGAGCCCTTCAGGTCCTGCATGCAGCGCGCGACGTGTTCGAGCCGGCGCACCGGATTGCCCTCGCCCACCGGCAAGTCCAGGAACACCAGTCCGAAGTGATTGCCCAGCTTGCGTGCATGCTCCAGCGGCCGCAGGTTCACCGGCACCGTCGCGCGCAACGTGACGCCATCGACCGCTTCGCCGCGCTCGAGCATGTAACTGCGCAGCGCGCCCGCCGCAGTCGCCATCAGCACGTCGTTGACGGTGCAATCGCACGCACGCCCGACGGCCTTCACTTCCTCCAGGTCGAGCGGCTCCGCCCACGCCACGCGCTTGCTCACGCCCAGGCGCCCGCGCAGCAGCGAAGGCGGATCGTCCGACAACGCGAGCGCGTTGAGCAGCTCGCGCGCGATCTCGCCGCCCTCCTTCGCCAGCACCGCGGCCAGGGTCGGATCGCGGTACATCTCCAGGCCCTTCTCGACGACCTTGCTGCCCAGCTGCACGTAGCGGTCGACCGCGCCGACGCGACGTGCCACGCCCGCGTGCTGCTGCTTGAGCCAACTGCGTGGCAGTTCGCTGCCATCAGTCGCATCGGGCTGCGTATCGGTCAGCGACAGCAGCACCTGCACCAGCGCGATGCCATCGGCGTAACTGTGGTGGATGCGGGCGACCAGCGCCGAACCGCCGCCGTCGTAGCGTTCGACCAGGTGGAACTGCCACAGCGGCCGGTCGTGAGTGAGCGGCGAGGACGCCAGCTGGCTGACGAACCGCTCCAGCGCACGCTTGTCGCCGCGGCCCGGCAACGCCGCATGCTGCACGTGCCAGTCGAGGTTGAAGTTGAGGTCGGTTTCCCAGTGCGCTCCGGCGGGTGTGACCACTGCCTTCTGGCGGAACCGCCGGTACGAGAGGAAGCGCTCGCGCACCACGCGCTTGAGGCGCTCCAGCGACATCGGTTCGGCGAACATCAGCACGCCGGTGATCATCATCGGATTGGTCGGGCGCTCCATGCGCAGCCATGCCGTGTCGACGCGCGACATCGGGTCGCGGCGTCCGCGTCGACGCGTACTGGTCCGCTTGTGCGCCATGGCCATGCGCCCTCCCAGGCAATCGGGGTCGAGTGAATCACGCGTCCCGGAACAGCGTCAACGAACCTCAGGCCCGCATCCGGCGGTAGGCCGCGAGCGCCGCGTCGCGCCCGGCAGCCGGGTCCACCAGCGGAACAGGCGGGTAATCGGGCGCCAGCCGCTGCACGGTGTTTGGCTCCTGCCAGGGCGCGAAACGCAGCGGCAGCGGCAACTCGGCCAGCTCCGGCAGCCAGCGCGCGATATAGCGCCCGTCGGGGTCGAACTTCTGCGCCTGCAACACCGGATTGAACACGCGGAAGTACGGTGCCGCGTCCGCCCCGGTGCCGGCGACCCACTGCCAGCCGAGCGTGTTGTTGGCCAGATCCGCATCCACCAGCGTGTCCCAGAACCAGCGCGCGCCGTGCCGCCAGTGGTAGCGCAGGTGCTTGGTCAGGTAACTCGCGGCGATCATCCGCACCCGGTTGTGCATCCAGCCTGTCCGCCACAGCTCGCGCATGCCGGCATCGACGATCGGAATGCCGGTGCGTCCTTCCTGCCATGCACGCAATCGCGTCGGCGATACCTGCGCCCAGTCGAAGCCATGGAAGCGCGCATCGAAATCGCGCGAGGGCGTCTCCGGGAAGTGGTGCAGCAGGTGGTGGGCGAACTCGCGCCAGCCCAGCTCGCGCGCGAAGGCGTCGATGTCGGCCGCATTCGCCGCGGTGCGCCCGCGCTCCAGCGCTGAAAGCACGCGCCACGGCGCGATCTCGCCGAAGTGCAGGTGCGGGGACAGGCGCGAGGTGCCGACCCGGTCGGGCCGCTCGCGCTGGTGCGCGTAGCCGCGCAGCGCCCCGTCGACGAAGGTCTCCAGCGCGCCACGTGCGCCCTCCTCGCCCGGCGTCCATTCGCTCCAGAAGCCGCGGTCCCAGTCGCGCTTCGGCGCCAGGTGCAGCGCATCCAGCGGTACACCGGCGGGGCCGTCCTCGGTGCCCGGTATCCGCGCTGGGCCGTCCACGCACAGCGGCAGCTGCCACTGCGCCTGCAGCGTCTTCCAGAACGGGGTAAACACCTTGAACGGTTTGCCCTGGCGGTTGCGTACCGTCCACGGCTCGAACAGCAGCGCGCTGTTGAAACTCTCCACGTGCAGGCCCTGCGAGCGCAGGGTCAGCTTGATGTGTGCGTCGCGCTGCTCGTACGCCGGCTCGTAACGCCGGTTCCAGAACACCGCCTCGGCACCCGTGGTCGCCACCACCGCTTGCAGCGTCGCCAGACTGGGCCCGAAGAAATGGCGCAGGTGCGAACCGCGCCTGCGCAGGCTCGCATCCAGCGCCGCCAGCGAGCGGTGCCGCCACGCGTTGGACGCCGCGCCGTCGCGCCATTCGCCACCTTCGTCCGGCGCATGGATGTACACCGGGATCGGCGTGTAGCCGTGGTCGAGCGCGGCCTGCAGCGCGGGGTTGTCGTCCAGACGCAGATCGTTGCGGAACCAGACCAGCGCCAGCGCGTTGTTCGTGCCCGGGTCCGACATTCGCGGCATTCCGTGGGTGGACGGAACCAGTATGCCGTCCGCCGGTGCATGGCGGCATCGCGGTCAGGCCGCGGTCTAACTACCCCGGTATTCGCGCGGGATGCGGTCGTTGAGGCCGACCAGGATCTCGTAGGGAATGGTGCCCGCCTGGCGCGCCACCGTCTCGACCGTGATGCGCTCCCCGTCCTGCACACCGATCAGGATCACCTCGTCCTCGTTCCAGGCGCTGCCCTCGCCGATGTCCACCATGAACTGGTCCATGCAGATGCGCCCGACGATGGGATACCGCTGCCCGCGGATCAACACCTCGCCGCGCGATGACAGCGCGCGCGGATAGCCGTCGCCGTAGCCGATCGGTACCGTCACCACGCGCGTGTCGCGCGGCGCCGTCCAGGTGGCTCCGTAGCTGACGGTGTTGCCGGCCTTGACCACCTTGAAGTACACGACCTGCGAGGCCAGCGACATCGCGGGCCGCACGTCGATCGTGCGCCTTGATGCCGGATCGGGCAGCACGCCGTACATCACGATGCCTGGGCGCACCATGTCCAGCCAGGTCTGCGGGAAATGCAGCACGCCCCCGGAGTTGGCCAGATGGCGCAGCGGCATCGGTGCACCCATCCGCTCGATGTGGCCGCACGCGTCCTGGAATCGCTCCAGTTGCTGCAGCGTCATCGCGGAGTCCGGGTCGTCCGCGCATGCGAGGTGCGAGTAGATGCCTTTCAGCTCGCACCACGGCGAGGCGACCGCCGCCTCGATGAAGGCGCGCGCCGAATAGCTGTGCACGCCGATGCGTTCCATGCCCGTGTCGATCTTCAGGTGGATCACCGCCTTGCGTCCCATCGCCTGCGCCGCCGCCTCGACCTGGCGCAGCTTGTCGATGGAGGACACGGTGATTTCCAGATCGTGCGCGAGGTACTGCGTGACCTGTCGACCAAGGATGCCGCCCAGTACCAGGATCGGCGTGGTGATGCCGGCCTGCCGCAATGCCATGCCCTCTTCGACGAACGCCACGCCCAGCTGGTCCACGCCCTGTGCCTGCAGGTGCAGGGCCACGGGCACCAGTCCGTGCCCATAGGCGTTGGCCTTGACGATGCCCATCACCGGCACGCCGACATGCGCGCGGATACTGCGCAGGTTGTGAGTCAGCTGGTCGAGATCGACGACGATGCGGGTCGGACGCCCGCTCACGGCGGGCGGCATCAGGCCTGGGGTCGGTTGCACTGCATTACCGGTGGCGGCGACGGTCGCACGATTCTAAGCGCCGTCGCCGCGCTGCGCTGAAGACGCCTGCAACGACGCGGCGCGCATGGGCGCCGCGCCGCACCGTCATGGATCGCAGCGGCGTTCGATCACGGTCTCGGTCTTGTTCTGCTGGTTTTCCTGGATCTTGCGCCCGGCCACGGCGCCGCCGACGGCACCGGCAGCCGTGGCGATCTTCTTGCCGCTGCCGCCGCCAACCTGGTTGCCGAGCAGACCACCGGCGACAGCGCCCAGCGCGGTGCCGGTGATCTTGTGCTGGTCCTTCACTTCCTTGGGCCGCTGCACTTCAACGTCGTAGCAGCGCGGCTGCTTGCTGGACGACCTGGTGGAGGACTGCGCCGAGGCCGCCGTCGCGACGCACAGCAGCGCGCTGGCCAGTGTGATCAGAGTGAGATTGCGCATGACACGCTCCAGAGGGAACCCGAGCGTCACGCTGCTCCGGCTGGCGTTACGGGAACGTCAATCCGTCCCTTCGCCGGAATCCATGCGGATGAAGTCAAAGCCTTCGTTGCGGATGTGCGCGGAAAAGTATTCGCCGCGCGAGGGCGCCGCCATCAGCTCGGCATGCAGTTCCGGCGGCACGTCGAAGTAGCGGTACACCGCACCGCCCTCGAACTCGATTTCCAGCATGCGCCGGTCGGGGTCGTAGCCGACGCTGACCAGGGCCTGCGACTCGACGGGTTCACGATCCATCATGCGCGCACTTTAGGCGCGCGGCCGTGAGCCGTGCGTGGATGCTTACTCGAAGCTGCCGACCGAGTCGTGGCTGAGGTTGTCGAAGCGCGTGTACTCGCCGAAGAACTTGAGCTTGATCGAGCCGGTCGGGCCCGAACGCTGCTTGCCGATGATCACCTCGGCCAGTCCCTTGTCCGGCGAGTTCTCCTTGTTGTAGTAGTCGTCGCGGTAGATGAACATGATCATGTCCGCGTCCTGCTCGATGGCGCCCGATTCGCGCAGGTCGGCCATCACCGGTCGCTTGTCGGTACGCGTTTCCAGCGAGCGGTTGAGCTGCGACAGCGCGATCACCGGCACCTGCAGTTCCTTCGCCAAACCTTTGAGCGAGCGCGAGATCTCGGAGATTTCCGTCGCGCGATTCTCGCTGTTGCCGGGTACCGACATCAGCTGCAGGTAGTCGATGACGATCAGGCCCAGGCCGTGCTCGCGCTTGAGGCGACGCGCCTTGGCCGACAGCTTCACCGGCGACAGGCCGGGCTCGTCGTCGATGAAGATCTTGGCTTCGCGCAACTGGCGGATGGCGCTGGTGACGCGGCTCCAGTCCTCGTCCTCCAGCTGTCCGGTACGCAGGCGCTGCGCGTTGACGCGACCCACGGACGAGATCAGGCGCATCGCCAGCTGCGAGGCCGACATTTCCATCGAGAACACCGCCACCGGCAGCTTGCTGCGGAACGCGGCGTATTCGGCCATGTTCAGTGCCAGCGTCGTCTTGCCCATGGCCGGACGCGCCGCGAGGATGATCAGGTCGGTCTTCTGCAGGCCCGCTGTCATCAGGTCGAGTTCGGTGTAGCCGGTCGACAGGCCGGTCACGCCGCCGCCATTGGTGTAGCGCGTCTGCAGCGTGTCGAAGGCTTCCGACAGCGCCTTGGTGACCGGCGTGAAGTCGGTCTTGCCGGTCGAGCTGGCCTGCGCGATCGCCAGCACCTGGCGTTCGGCTTCCTCGAGGATCTCGCTGCTGTCACGACCGTCCGGCTGGAAGCCGTCGTTGACGATCCCGGTGCCCACGTCGATCAGCTGGCGCAGGATGGCCTTGTCGCGGACGATCTCCGCGTAGGCGGTGATGTTGGCCGCCGACGGCGTGGTGCTTGCCAGTTCGATCAGGTAGGCGCCGCCGGCCACCTGTTCGGACAGCCCCTGCGACTCGAACCATTCGCCCAGCGTAACGGCGTCGAATGGCTTGTTCTTCTCGGCCAGCTCGCGGATGGCACGATAGATGAGCTGGTGATCGCGGCGATAGAAGTCGCTGTCGCTGAGCTGGTCGGCGATGCGGTCGTAGGAATCGGGCGCCAGCATCAGGCCGCCGAGCACGGCCTGCTCGGCCTCGATCGACTGCGGCGGGACGCGCAGCTGGTCGATGCGTTGCTCGTTGCGCGTTTCGAAACGCTTCTCGCCGCGGAATCCCGGTCGTGCGCTCATTGCCTTTGGTCACCCCTTCCCTGCGCCGTACGGCGGGATTTGTTTTAGTCGCGGGTCGGGCATCGTAGACGCCGATGCGCCCAAGGGGTTGCAGATAAGTCTGTGGATATCACGTGGACACCGCATGCGGCATGGATCGCATGCCCTCGTCTCATGGCGTGAGATGTTCCACGCGGTCGACCAGGGCCCGTGCACGTGACGTGGCCGTTGCATCGGCCAAGGAGCCGCGCCGGCGCCAACGTCCGACGATCCTTGGCCTTCGTGCCTTGGCCTTCAACCCGACCGGGACTGCCGACCGTCTGCTCGCGATGAACGGTTGCGCGACAACCTGGCCGGCAATGCGGGCGAGAGAAGCGACAGCAGTGCATCCATTGCTTCATTGCGCCAGCGTCCGACCGGTCGCGGCTGCAACGCGCCGGCCACGTGCTGGTCGATGATGCGCGCGAGCAACGGATACAGCCGCTCGCCCTGCGTGTCGCAAGCTTCTTCGAGGCTGGCGGCCAGCAGGTCCACGAAGGTGGCCTCGGGTGTCGGCGCCTGGGCACCAGGCGCGCGCTCGCTGCATGCTGCCGAGGGAAGGACTGGGTGCATGGGATGCCCTGCCGGAGGAGCCCCGGACTTTGGCATCTGACCAGCCTGCTCCCCATGGGAGCATTCCGGAAAAGGATAGGAGCGCGACGTCGAACGTCAAGGAATCACGCTTGTCGAGGAATCCCGCTTGCGCGGATCGACCGGCGGCAGGATCGAAGACGAGGCGTCCAGGTGGCTTTGGATCGCGTCATCGCCGGCCGTGGCACTTTGATCTGCATCGACCGCGACATCGAGCAGCTCATCGCCAAGGCCGCAAAAACAAAAGGCGCCTTGCGGCGCCTTTCGTTCGAAGCCTGTTCCGCCGGTCAGGCGGCTTCGGCAACCACGATGACCTTGACCGTGGCTTCGATATCGGCATGCAGGTGCACGACGACGTCGTACTCGCCGGTGCGGCGCAGCGGGCCTTCGCCCAGCACCACTTCCGACTTCTCGACCTTGTGGCCGGCCTTGGTCAGCGCCTCGGCGATGTCGCGCGGCGTGATCGAGCCGTACAGCTTGCCCTCGGTCGAAGCGTTGGCGGCGATGGTCACCTCGACGCCTTCCAGCGCGGCCTTGCGGCCTTCGGCGCCTTCCAGCGCGGCCTTGGCCTTGGCTTCGTACTCGGCGCGGCGCGCCTCGAACTGGGCCAGGTTGGCCTCGGTGGCCGGCACGGCCTTGCCGTACGGGATGAGGAAGTTACGGCCGAAGCCCGGCTTGACGTTGACCTTGTCGCCCAGCTTGCCGAGGTTCTGCACGTTCTGCAGGAGGATCAGTTGCATGGTGTTGCTCCGTATTCGTTAGCGAGGCGATGCCCCGCAGCGGTGGCTGTCCGAATGACGTCCCTCAAAAGTCCCATCCCGAGGGGACGAGACCCTTGAGCGAAGTCCGGGTTTCCTTGAAGAGTGCGCACACGGATGTGCGCTGCTTTTCGGAGGGACCCGATTTCAGCGTTACGCGTTGTGGTTGTCGGTGTACGGAATCAGGGCCAGGTAACGGGCGCGCTTGACGGCCGTGGCCAGCTGGCGCTGGTACTTCGACTTGGTACCGGTCACGCGGCTCGGCACGATCTTGCCGGTCTCGGTGAGGTACTGGCGCAGGGTGTTGAGATCCTTGTAGTCGATCTCCTTGACACCCTCGGCGGTGAACTTGCAGAACTTGCGGCGACGGAAGAACTTGGACATGGGTGTGCTCCTCAGGCGGCTTCGGCGTTGTCGTCGGCGTTGTCGTCGGCAGTGCCGACCGCGCCGTCATCGTCGCGGCGGCGACGCTCGCCACGCTCGGGCTTGTCGCCCTTCTCGTCCTTGAACTTCATGATCAGGGACTGCTCGGTGTCCGGACCGTCACGCTTGATCACCAGATGGCGCAGGACCGCATCGTTGAAGCGGAAACCGTCGACCAGCTCGTTGAGCACGGTCTGGGTGCACTCGATGTTGAGCAGGACGTAGTGGGCCTTGACCAGGTTCTCGATCGGATACGCCAGCTGACGGCGGCCCCAGTCCTCGAGACGGTGGATCTTGCCCTCGCCGCCTTCGATCAAGCCCTTGTAGCGCTCGATCATGGCCGGCACCTGCTCGCTCTGGTCCGGATGGACCAGGAACACGACTTCGTAATGACGCATGGTTGTTTCCTTGTGGATGATGGACGGCATCGATCGCCGCCCGGATCAGCCCCCCGACGCCCGGATCGGGCGCGGTGGAGCAAGGTCTCCCGGGGCCTGGGCCCGCGGGAGCCGGAAATTATGGCCGATTCAATAGGTTGAGGCAAACCAAACCAGAGGCCAGGCTGAAGCAGGATCGGGCTCAGGGGCCTTTCGGCTTCCTCAGCCCGGCTACCAACCTGGCCGGGGATCAGTGACCAGCCGATGCCGGACCGCTCTCACTGGCCTCCGGCCCCCGGACCTTGGCCCCTATCCAGGCGTCGATATGCGCCTCCAGCGTGTCCAACGGGACCGAGCCGGTCTCCAGCACGGCGTCGTTGAACTCGCGGAGGTCGAACTTCGGACCCAGCTGCCTGGCGGCCTTCTCACGCAGCTCGGAGATCTTCAACTGGCCGATCTTGTAGGCCAATGCCTGACCCGGCCAGCTGATGTAGCGGTCGATCTCGTTGACCACGTCCTGGCGGGTCTTGGGCGAGTTGTCCATGAAGAAAGCGATCGCCTGGTCGCGGGTCCAGCCCTTGGCGTGCATGCCCGTGTCGACCACCAGCCGGACCGCGCGCCACATGTCGTAGGCCAGCTGACCCATCCGGTCGTACGGATCGTCGTACAGGCCCATGTCGTAGCCCAGGCGCTCGGCGTAGAGACCCCAACCTTCGCCGTAGGCGACGAAATAGCCGATCCGGCGGAACGTGGGTACGTCGGGCAACTCCATGCCGCGGGCGAACTGGAAGTGGTGGCCCGGCACCGCCTCATGCAGGCTCAGGGCCATCATTTCCCACTTCGGCCGCACCTCCGGCTTGTACAGGTTCACGTAGTAGTAGCCGGCGCGGGTACCGTCGACGGCGCCCGGCTGGTAGTAGGCCGTAGTGGTGTCCGGGGCGATGTTGTCCGGAATCGGCCGCACGCCGTACGGCAGGCGCGGGATGGTCTTGAACACCTTCACCAGCTCCGGATCGATCCGCTTGGCGATCGCCTGGTAGGCCGTGAACAGCTCGTCGGGCGTGCGATAGAAGAACTTCGGATCGGTGCGCAGGTGCTCGAAGAACTGCGCCAGCGTGCCCTTGAAGCCGACCTCCGCCTTCACCTTCTCCATCTCGGCGCGGATGCGCGCGACTTCCTTCAGGCCGATCTGGTGGATCTGTTCGGCGGAAAGGTCGGTGGTGGTGAAGTAGCGGGCGGTGAAGTCGTAATACGCCTTGCCGTCAGGCAGGTCGACCGCGGCGATAGAGGTGCGTGTCCTGGGCAGGTATTCGTCCACGAAGAACGTCGCGAACTCGCGGTACGCGGGGACGATCTTCGTCGTGATCACCTGCTTCGCCTGCGCCTGCAGCGCGGCGCGCTCGGATCGCGGGACCGAATCGGGGAACTTGGTGAACGGCTTGTAGAATGGACTTGCGGCCGGGTCGTCGACGATCTGCGACTGGATCTGCCCAGGGATGCGCTCCATCAGCACGCGCGGCGGCGTGTTGCCCGCGGCGGCGCCCTCGCGCAGCAGCGTCGTGGTCTGCGCGATCAGCTCCGGCAGCGCGTTCATGCGGGCCAGCCAGTCGCGGTAATCCTTCGCGTTGGCGAACGGCAGCACCTCGGCGATGCCTTCCGCGGTCTGCACGCCACCGCGCTGGCTGACCGCCCGCTGGTACTCGCGGTACTTCTGTCGCTCCACCGCTTTTTCCAGGTCCCAGACAAACACGTCGTAGTGCAGCTGGTCGGCCGGCGACAACGCGTTCCGGTCGATCGCGCGGGCACGTTCCAGCGCCTTGCGATCGCCGTCCATGCGCGCCTGGATCGCCTTCGCGCTCATATCGGTCCAGCGGTCGTTGTAGCGCTTGTCCCCGCGATAACTGGCCTCTTCGGGGTTCTCGCGCATGCCGCGCTCCCATTCGGCATCGAACAGCGCGTACAGCGCCTGCGTGGCGGCATTGCGCGAAGGCGCCGCGCTAGCCGCCTGTGACGACGAGGCAGCGACGGTGGCGGGAGCACACAGGCAGGCGGCAATAGCCGCGGCCAGGACAACACGATGCAGCATGGCGAAACGTCCCCGAGGAAACCGTCGCCGAGTCTAAGCCTTGCGACGCGGCACCGGACCTTCACGGCCGCCGCACTAGCGTGGGCTGTCGTCGCGAGGAGCCACACACGCCGTGAAGGTCGCCACGTTCAACATCAACGGCATCAACACACGCCTGCAGGCGCTGCTGAACTGGCTTGAGCGCGAGCAGCCCGACGTGGTGTGCCTGCAGGAGCTGAAGGCGCCGGAAGATGCGTTCCCGGCCGGCGCGATCGCCGATGCCGGCTACGGTTCGCTGTGGCACGGACAAAAATCCTGGAACGGAGTGGCGATCCTGGCGCGCGGCGCCGAGCCGGTGGAGATCGGCCGCGGCCTGCCCGGCGACCCGGAAGACACGCAGAGCCGCTACATCGAGGCTGCCGTCGAAGGGCTGGTGGTGGTGTGCTTGTACCTGCCCAACGGCAACCCGCAACCCGGCCCCAAGTTCGACTACAAGCTGGCGTGGATGGACCGCCTGCTGATCCGCGCCCAGGAGCTGTACGACAGCGGACAGCCGGTCGTGATGGCCGGCGATTACAACGTCGTGCCGACCGACGAGGACATCTACAACCCGAAGTCCTGGCGCAAGGATGCGCTGCTGCAACCCGAAAGCCGCGAGCGCTATCGGCAACTGCTCGGCCAGGGCTGGCTGGACAGCCTGCGGCACGTATTCGGCGACGAGCGTGTGTACACGTTCTGGGACTACTTCCGCCAACACTGGGAGCGCGACGCGGGCCTGCGCATCGACCACCTGTTGCTCAACGCGGAACTCGCGCCGCGCCTGCGCGCTGCAGGCGTGGACCGATGGGTGCGCGGCGAGCACAAGCCCAGCGACCACGCGCCGACGTGGATCGAACTCGCCCCGCCAAAGCGCGCCGCCTCCAAACGCCCGCGCAAGGCGGCGAAGAAGACCGCTGGCACCACGCGCAAGCGCACGCCACGCAAGCGCGCCGGCAGCGAATGAACGAAGCGATCACGACGTATTGCCGTATGCCTAACCACACCCGTCACAGCATCACGGCGACGTCCGCGACAGGAGGAACACCATGGCCCGCCATTCCGACGACGACCGCCGCAACGAGCTGTACCGCGGCCTGCCCTCGGTCACCAACCGCAGCTGGAACACGCCGCGCGAGGACGACGGCTTCGGCTATGCGGGCCAGGGCGGCTACGGCGAGATGCGCGCCGATCCGGAACGTGACGTCGGCAGCACGCAACGACGCGGCGGCCATCGCGGACGCGGCCCGCGCAACGTCACGCGTTCGGACGAGCGCATCGCCGACGACCTGATCCAGCGTCTCACCCGCGACGACGAGATCGACGCCAGCGAGGTCCTGGTGGCGGTGGAGAACGGCGAGGTGACGCTCACCGGCGAAGTGCCGGAGCGGCGCATGAAGCACCTGGCCGAAGACCTGGCGAGTGCCGTCCAGGGCGTGCGCAACGTGCACAACCGCGTGCAGGTGGACCGCGGCTCGCGTTCGTTCGGCCCGCCCGGCCGCGCGGTGCGCAGCGGTTTCGACCAGCAGGGCAGCGGGTTTTCGAGTTCGTCGTTCGACCAGCGCGATGACGTAGACGACGAGCGCAACGACGAGAACCGCCGCGAACCGATGCGCCGCCGACGCGAGCATTGACTGGAGACGCAACACGCGACGCGGCCCCTGCCATTCCGTCGCAAATCCCTCCGCCGACGGGCTCGTAGGTCACCGGCGTGACCCTGCCGGTGGCGGTAGGCGGGCGCGGTCGCTCAGGGGCGCGTACCGGATCGATTGGCTATTCCGGCGAGAAGCGAATCCTCCCCGGCCCTCCTTTTTCAAAGGAGGGAGAACAGCAAGGACTCCTTCCCGGACTACCGGCTGCTCTTTCCCTCTTTGGATGGTCTCGAAAGAACTGCGGGCTGGTCTTCCCCCTTTGGAAAAGGGGGATCGAGGGGGATTCGTCCACAGCGCCCATCTCCATCAGCACGTCACACACCCGCGCCTTCGTGACCACGCACCTACGAAGCGCGATACCTGGCACGTATGGATCCCCGCCTGCGCGATGACGGCAACAATGGATTCCGCCCTCCGAGCCCGTGACGGGGAAGCCGGCGCGCAAGGCACAATCGCCGCATGAGCAACCACGCCGCGGCCGCACCTGCTTCCCGCCCTTCCCTTCGCGAGCGCTTCGACGCGCTGCGCAACCTGCCTCCGTTCCTTCGGCAGATCTGGGCCACCAGCCCGGCCCTGACCCTGGCCACGCTGGGCCTGCGCGTGGTGCGCGCCTTTTTGCCGATCGCCACGCTGTACGTCGGCAAGCTGATCATCGACGAGGCCGTGCGCCTGGTCGCCGCAGGCAACGGCTTCGATTCCATCCACGACGCCTGGCACAGCGGACAGCTGGACACCCTGTTCGCGCTGCTGCTGGTGGAATTCGCGCTGGCCATCGGCTCCGACCTGCTGGGCCGGATGATCAGCTACGGCGATGCGCTGCTGTCGGAACTGTTCACCAACGTCACCAGCGTCCGGCTGATGGAACACGCCGCCACGCTGGACCTGGAAGACTTCGAGGATCCCGACCTGCAGGACAAGCTGGACCGTGCGCGCCGCCAGACCATGGGCCGCATGAACCTGATGAGCCAGTTGTTCGGCCAGGTGCAGGACGCGATTACCGTCATCAGCTTCGCCGCCGGCCTGCTGGTGTACGCGCCGTGGCTGATCGTGCTGCTGGCGGTCGCGCTGGTGCCCGCGTTCGTGGGCGAGGCGCATTTCAACGCACTGGGTTATTCGCTCAATTTCGCCTGGACGCCCGAGCGGCGCCAGCTGGAATACGTGCGCCAGATGGGCGCCAGCGTGGAAACCGCGAAGGAGGTGAAGATCTTCAACCTCCATCGCTTCCTGATCGCCAAGTACCGCGAACTGGCGGAGAAGTTCTTCCGCGCCAACCGCGCCCTCGCCCGCCGCCGTGCCTTCTGGGGCACGCTGCTGGCCGGCCTGGGCACGGCCGGCTACTACGTCGCCTATGCGTATATCGCGTGGCGCACGGTGAAGGGCGATTTCAGCATCGGCGACCTCACCTTCCTCGCCGGCAGCTTCCGCCGCCTGCGCCAGTTGCTGGAGGGTCTGCTGGTGGGTTTCTCCCAGGTCGCGGGACAGGCGCTGTACCTGGATGACCTGTTCTCGTTCTTCGAGATCAAGCCCGAGATCGTCTCGCCGCCCGACGCCATCGCCATACCACGGCCCATCGCGCGCGGCTTCGCGTTCGAGAACGTCGGATTCCGCTATCCCGATGCGGAGAAATGGGCGCTGCGCAACCTGGACTTCGAACTGCGCGCGGGCGAAGTGCTGGCGCTGGTCGGCGAGAACGGCGCCGGCAAGACCACGCTGGTGAAACTGCTGGCACGGCTGTACGAGCCGGACGAAGGCCGGATCCTGCTCGATGGCCGCGATCTGCGCGACTACGACCTGGACGACCTGCGCGCCAACCTCGGGGTGATCTTCCAGGACTTCGTGCGCTACAACCTCAGCGCGGGCGAGAACATCGGCGTTGGCCAGGTCGAGGCGATGGACGACCAGGCGCGCATTGCCGACGCCGCAAGGCGCGGCATGGCCGAGGAAGTGATCGAGGACCTGCCCGGTGGCTACGACCAGCAGATCGGCCGGCGCTTCAAGCAGGGCGTGGACCTGTCCGGCGGCCAATGGCAGAAGATCGCCATCGCGCGCGCATGGATGCGCGATGCGCAGGTCATGATCCTGGATGAGCCAACCGCAGCGCTGGATGCGCGCAGCGAGTTCGAGGTGTTCCAGCGCTTCAAGGAGCTGTCGACCGGGCGCACGGCGGTGCTTATTTCCCACCGTTTCTCCTCGGTACGCATGGCCGACCGCATCCTGGTGCTGGGCAATGGCATGGTCGAGGCATCGGGTACCCATGACGAGCTCATGGCCGCCGGTGGCCGCTATGCCGAGCTGTTCGAGCTGCAGGCTGAGGGCTATCGCTGAACGATCCCGGCCGGGACGGGCATCGTGCTGGGGTAGAATTGCGCGGTTGACTCACCCACGTATTGAAATCATGTCTGCTGCCTACGGCTACGAA
>NZ_DASRTS010000044.1:0-106495 GCF_035655815.1 Lysobacter sp. | reverse complement strand
CCGGCGGCCCGCGTGGGGGCGGTCGTCCCGGCGGTGGTCGCGGTCCCCGCGGCTGATCGACGGCAGGCATGAACAACAGGGCGCTTCGGCGCCCTGTTTCTTTTCACGGCCTCAAACGCACCGTGGACCTCAGCGGATCAGCGCCGGCTGCGCGTCGTACCACTGCCTGGCGCGTACCAGGTGGAAATCGCGCTTGCCGTTGTTCACCGCCACGCCGCAACTCAGCACGCCCCATTGCGCGTACAGGCTGCCGGTGCGGTTCTTGCCCTGCAGGCGCAATCGCGCCTTGACGTCATAGCGCTGGTTGCTTGCCTGCAACCGGTCGAGGGTGAGCGTCTGGCCGCTCCACTGCACATCACCACTGGCGCGGGCTTGGCCCGAGTCCACCAGGCGGAACACCCACTTCGGGTACTCGCGTTGGCGCGAGAACAACGACAGCAGGAATCCGACATCCTTCATCTCGATGTTCGCGCGACTGCTCACCTTCATCGGCTGATCCCAGTCCATGCGCGCACGTTGCAGATCGATGCGCGCCCACCATCCGCTGCGTGATTCGCCGCCCGGTTCGGTGAAGCTGATGTCGTCCAGCCGGATGCGGCTGCCATCGATGTTGAAGTTGTGCTCGCCCAGATCCGCACGCCGCAGTCGCGTGTCGATGTCGACGTTGCCGCGCAGTGCCAGGCCGGCCAGGTGCATGCGCGTGTCGCGGCCACGCACACGCATCGTGCCGGTGCCGATGTCGCCTGCTCCGTCCAGCGTCACGTCGCCATCTAGCGTGCCCGCGCCGCCGTCGAAGCGCATGTGATCCACGGGCAGGTAACGGTTGTAGGCGCGCAGGTCGGGCACCTTCGCATCGGCAAATGTGAGGTGCGCGCGCAATGTGTTACCCACCTGCTTCATGCCGCCCGGGTGGCGCAGCTTCTGGCGATCCACGCCGGACAGCGTCTCCAGGTTCAGCCGAAGGTCCTGGCCCTGCACGTATGGACGCGACGGCGCATCGTCGGCCGCGATGTCGAAGCGCTCCATCACCAGTTCGAGCCTGGGCAGCAGCTGCGAATCCGCACCGGCATCGAGGCGGCCTTCGGCACGCGCACGTCCCTGGATGCGGTTGCCCATCACGTGCGCGACCGCCTGCACTTCGGGCACTCCGACCCGGCTGCCGGCGCCCACCTTGCCGTCGACCAGCCGCACGTCCGCATCGACCATGCCGGAACCGTCGAGCGACAACCAGGACGCATCGGTAAAGAAATTCCCCAGCCACTTCAACGACGCGAACTGCCAGCGCCCGACCACGTGGCCCGACGTCCTCGGCAGCAGGGAGCGCACATCCTGCAATGGCACGGTCGTGCCGCGCACGGTCAGATCCGCATCCAGCGACAACGGGCTGCTCGGCTGCGCGGGTGCCTTTGCCGTGAAGTGGACGTCACGGTCCACGTTCAGTGCCACGTCCAGCGCAGCGTTGCGCGCCTGACCGGTGAAATCATTGCCGCTGATCGGCACGTTCCAGCGCAGCGTGCTGCCCGGCGTGATCGCGCCTCGCGCAAAGCCCAGTTTCGCGTGCGCCGCGCCCTGCGCCGGCACGGTCGAAAGCGCCAATCGTCCGTTGGCGTCCGGTGCCGCACGCAATCCTGCCGCCTTGCCGTCCAGCGCCAGGTCGGCGTCCATCATCAGCAGCCTGCGAATGCCGGCCGCCTGGTCGCGGGTGTGACGCGCCATCGCAAAGCGCGCATCGATGCGTGCATCGTGCACCAGCTCGTTGCGGCCCATGCGCAGGCGAGCGCGCTCGAAATGCGCCGTGGATGGCAGCATCTCCAGCGCTCCGCCGCGCAACTGCTTGAAGAAGCCCACCTGCGCCTGCCCCGTTCCTTCCAGCACCAGGTCGCCATAGCGGCCACCGCGGACGGAATCGCTGTGGATGCGGTCGAAGGCGAGCACCCAGCCGCCGGCACGCACCGGTGGCGGCGTCTGGCGCGACCCGACCATTTCGACCGAACCGGTCACCTCGACAGCCTCCACGTCCGGCACGCGCACTTCCTTGCGCAGCAGCGGCCAGATCCGCACGTGTCCTTTCGCGCGCGCCGCCTGAACGACCCAGCGCGTGCGGCCCGCCTGCCCTTGCATGCGCACGTCCCACACCGCCACATGGCCCGGCCACCAGGTCACACCGGGGCCCCATTCGATCCGGAACTTCTCCGGCTTGCGGTTCGCGGTCCACTCCCCGATCGGTGTGTTGATGAAGATGTTGCCCGCGACCAGATAACCCACGTACACCGCGAGCAACGTCACCGCGCCACGCCGCAACCACCGGCGGGTCGTCGGAGGGATGCGCTCAACCAGCCGCGCCAGGGGCTGCCGATCCTTCGGGGCGCTGTTCATGGGCCGAGCATAGCCAAACTTCCATGCCGGGCATGCACACGCAGAACACAGGGCCGCCCGGCCCTGCCGAACGGCTGCGCGACGAGCCGGTCAGTGTCGGGACAGCGGTGCCATGTGCGGGTGCACGAGCCGCTCGAAATCGTGCCATTCCATCCGCATCAGTTCCCGATGGTTGCCGGCATTGAACGCGATGGATGCGTCGTCGCCCAGGCTTTCGTCCGCGTAGACGGGCATGTTGTACAGATTGCCGAACGGCGGCATGGCGCCCACCTCGCATTCCGGAAAGCGGTCCTTGAATTCGGATTCGCTGGCCAGCGCCACTTCGCGCGCGCCACTGGCCTCGCGCAACAGCGAGAGGTTGAGCCACTCGTCCGATGGCACCACCGCCATCGCCAGTCGGCCGTCGATGCGCACCATCACGGTCTTGGCCATTTCATGCGCATCGAGGTGCGCGCTGGCCGCCGTGGCTTGCGCGGTGAAGGCATGTGGATGGGTCATCGTGTCGTAGGCGACACGATGGGTCTGCAGGAATTTCTCGAGACGTGGTGACGACATGGCCTGTCTCCTCAAGAAGGCGGAGGCCGGACGCGTCGTGCGGGGCAAAGCGGGCGCGGCGCGCCGGCGTCCCTGTCTGCGCCAAACGAAGGGGCCGCGCGATGCGCGGCACCGACAGTGTAGTCCCGTTGTGCAGCGCGCGGTCCGGTGTCCGGATGGCTCGGGGCTTGCATGGACGCGGCGCATGCCCCGCACGCGCGCGGATGACGTATTCAGCGAAGCTCGAAGGCGTCGGCGTCGAGCATGGCCGGGAAGCGCTCGCGGTGCGCCGCGAGTTCCCTGGCGAGCAACGTGGTGGTGACCACGACTTCCTCATCGGCGCACTCGCTCACCGGGTGGCCGAGGAAATCGATGACGGCGCTGTCGCCCGCATAGTGCAGGCCGTTGCCATCGTTGCCGACGCGATTGACCGCGGCCACGTAGCACAGGTTCTCGATGGCGCGCGCGCGTAGCAGCGTCTTCCATGCGTAGGCGCGCGCGGACGGCCAGTTGGCGACGAACACCAGCAGGTCGTAATCCGGCTGGTTGGGCCGTTCCACGTTGAAACGGTTGCGCGAGAACACAGGGAAGCGCAGGTCGTAGCAGACCATCGGGCAGATACGCCAGCCCTTCCACTCCAGGGTAAGACGGTCGCGACCGGCGGCGTAGCGCTCATGCTCGCGCGCATAGCGGAACAGATGACGCTTGTCGTACGTGCGCAGCGCACCGTCCGGGGTGGCGAACAGCAACCGGTTGAATACGCCATCGTCGGTGCGCAGTTGCACGCTGCCCATCACCGCGGCATCCAGGCGCGCGGCCTGCTTCGCGATCCACGACACGGTCGGCCCGTGCATGGTTTCCGCGTCGCCGATGGCGTCGTTGGAGAAACCACTGGTGAACGTCTCCGGCAGGATCACCAGATCGGTCGTGCCGCGCAGCGGTGCGATCAGACGCCCGTAGTATTCGCGATTGCCGGCGGGGTCATGCCAGCGGGTGTCGCCCTGGACGAGAGTGACGCGGAGGTCGTTCATTGCATTACCCGGATGAGTGATCTGGATTTTGTTGCCGTCATTCCCGCGAAGTCGCGGATCCAACCGTCCGATGCGTCACGCTCGCCGGAAGACGTGAGGCGTCGGAGGCATCGATTCCTTCGCGGAAGTGACGGCAGGAAAGCACACATGCGCGCGTTAAAGTTTCCGCAACCGCTCGATCGCCTTGTCCAGCGTCGCCTCGTTTTTCGCGAAGCACAGGCGTGCCAGGCGCTGGCCCGTCGGCGGGGATTCGTAGAACGGAGACAGCGGGATCGCGGCGACTCCCTTCTCCACCGTCAGCCAGCGGCAGAACGCGAGATCGTCCAGGTCACTGACGTCGGAGTAATCGACCAGCTGGAAATACCCGCCCGGCACCGGCAACGGCTTGAGCCGGGTGGTGAGCAGCTGCTCGCGGAAACGGTCGCGCTTGGCCTGGTAGAACGCGCCGAGCTGTTCGTAATGTTCCGGTTCGGCCTCGATCATCTCGGCGAATGCCCACTGCGCCGGGGCGAACGTGCAGAAGGTGTTGTACTGGTGAACCTTGCGCAGCTCCGCCGAAAGCTGCGGCGGTGCGATGCAGTAGCCGATCTTCCAGCCGGTGCAGTGGTAGGTCTTGCCGAAGCTGGAGACCACGAACGCGCGTTCGCGCAGTTCCGGATAGCGCAGCACGGATTCGTGGCGACGGCCATCGAACACGATGTGCTCGTACACCTCGTCCGACAGCAGCCAGATGCCCATATCGCGCAGCAATGCGGTGAGCTGCGCGATGTCTTCGGCGGTGAACATAGCGCCGGACGGGTTGTGCGGCGAGTTGATCATCAGCAGGCGCGTCTTCGGCGTGACCGCAGCACGGATGAGGTTCCAGTCCGGCGCGAACGTCTGCGGATCCAGCGGTACATGCACGGCGCGGCCGCCGGCCAGATCGATGGCCGGTTCGTACGAGTCGTAGCAGGGATCGAGCACGATCACCTCCTCACCTGGCCGCACCACGGCGGCCACCGCATCGAAGATCGCTTCGCTCGCGCCTGAGCAGACGGTGATCTCGGCATCGGCGTCGGGACGATGGCCGTAGCAGCGCTCGGTCTTGGCCGCGATGGCCTGGCGCAGCGCCGGAATTCCGGTCATGGGCGCGTACTGGTTCTTGCCCTCGCGCATCGCGCGGTCCAGTGCCTGGATCAGCCGCTGCGGCACATCGAAATCGGGGAAGCCCTGGCCGAGGTTGACCGCGTCGTGCTCGAGCGCGAGCTGCGACATCACGGTGAAGATGGTGGTGCCGACCTTGGGCAGCTTGGTTTGCAGGGTCATCGCGGTGGGGGGAATCGAAACCGGAAAGTGTAAGGATGCCTGTCATTGCACGTCATGACGAAACCTCATCACCGGATGGCCGGCCGCCATCGGCCACGGTTTGCACGGCGCGGGCGCACCGACCACACTTTGGGCATGCGCGAGTTGCAGATCGTCGATGCCGCCGAACTGGCGTCCGCCTATGCCGTCGCGGAGTACGCGGCCGTGGTGGACGCAGAGCCGCTGCCCCTGCGGGTGGGTCGCCGTGCCACCGACCTGGAGGCCTACGTGCCGGCGGCGCGCTATGCCTTCATCACTGCGTGGAACCCGGCCTCGCGGCCGCGCTCCGACGCCGCCAACCAGGCCGCCGACCGGCTGCTGGTGGCCCAGCTCGACGCCCTGGGCGTGGTGCGCCACCCCGCCTGGGCACAGGATCCGCAGGGCGAGTGGCACGAGCCCGGCTGGCTGGTAGCCGACCTGCCTGAAGACGACCTGCTGCGTTTGGCGGTGGAGTTCGGCCAGGCGGGCGTGCTCGACTGGCCGGCAGGCGAGCCGGTGCGGCTGCGCATGCTGATGCCTCGCCCGCAGGCGGTGCGCAGCCCCGCGGATACGGATTGGGTCGCGGGCTGACCCGGCGTGCCCGCGCACGGCGCGCCCGCCTGACCCGGCCAAACGGTGCGACAGGGCCGTCGCATTAGAATGGCACCCTCGCGGCCGCCGGCCGTCCATACGCATTCGATGACCTCCGACCGACCCGCCCCGCCGCTGCTGGCAGCCCGAGGCCTGCGTTTTGCGCGCAACGACGAGCCGGTGTTCGGCCCGCTCGACTTCAGCGTCGACGCGGGCGAAGCCCTGCTGGTGCAGGGCGACAACGGTGCCGGCAAGACCACCCTGCTGCGCGTGCTGGCGGGGCTGCTGCGGGCCGATGCTGGCGAGGTCGATCTGGACGGCGAGCCGGCCGGCATCGCCCGCCGCGCGCGGGCCATCGCCTACCTGAGTCACCTGCCCGGCCTGAAGGCCGACCTGAGCGCGATGGAGAACCTGGATTTCCTGTGCGGCCTGCATGGCCGTCGTCGCGCCCAGCTGCCGGAAAACGCCCTGGGCATCGTGGGCCTCGCCGGCTACGAGGACGCCCTGGCACGACAGCTGTCCGCCGGCCAGAAGAAGCGCCTGTCGCTGGCCCGCCTGTGGATGTCGCCTGCACCGCTCTGGCTGCTGGACGAGCCCTACGCCAACCTGGACCTGGAAGGCATCGAACTGGTCAACCGCATGGTCCAGGCCCACCTGCGCGAAGGTGGTGCCGCCCTGGTCACCACGCACGGCGCCTATGCCGCACCGCCGGTGCGGACCCGGATGCTGGTGCTTTCCCGGCGGGGCGGCGCGGCCGAACCCACCACGGGGACCGCGGCATGAGTGCCACGACCCCCAGCCTGATCGGCGCCGCCCGCGCGCTGCTGGTCCGCGACCTGCGCCTGCTCTGGCGCCGACGTGGCGATGCGCTCCAGCCGGCCCTGTTCGCGCTGCTGGTCGTCGTGCTGTTCGCCCTCGCCCTGGGCGGCGAGCAGGACGCCCTGTCGCGGGTCGCCGGCGCCGTGCTGTGGGTGGCCGTGCTGCTGGCCGGCCTGCTGTCGCTGGACACCCTGTTCCGCGGCGACGCGGAGGATGGCTCACTCGAGCAGTGGATGCTGGCGCCGGTGCCCCTGGCGTGGCTGGTCGGCGTACGCACCTTCATGCACTGGGCCACGACGGCCCTGCCGCTGCTGGTGGCCGCGCCGTTCCTGGGCGAACTGCTCCACCTGCCGCGCGCGCAACTGCCGGTGCTGCTGGTCTCGCTGGCACTGGGCACACCGCTGCTCAGCCTGCTGGGCGCGGTGGTCGCGGCCCTGACGGTCGGGATGCGGCGCTCCGGTATACTCGTGGCCCTGCTGGCGCTGCCGTTGTACGTACCGGTGCTGGTGTTCGGCGCAGGCAGCGTCGCTGCCGCCGCGCAGGGGCTGGATCCGACGGGCGCGCTGCTGTTGCTGGGTGCGGGACTGGCGGTGGCGCTGGTGCTCGCGCCGCTCGCCGCGGCGGCCGCAATCCGCATCGCGCTGAACTGAAGACGAAAACGGCACGTCACTTGAGCCAGGTCAACCCCGTGACCGCCACCGTCGAGACAATCCGCCGCCACCCGCCGTTGTCCGGTCCGATGAACCGGAAGCGCACCGAGAAACGATGAATCCGATCATCCGCTGGTTCCACAAACTCGGCTCGCCCCCGTACTTCGACAGCTTCGCCGCGCGCTGGGCGCCCTGGGGTTACGTCCTGGGCCTGCTGATCATGGCCTGGGGCGTGTACGGCGCGCTGTTCCAGGTGCCGGCCGATTACCAGCAGGGCGACAGCTTCCGCATCCTCTACATCCATGTGCCCAGCGCGTGGATGAGCATGGCCGTTTTCGGTTTGATGGCCTTCTACGCGGCCATCGCCCTGGTCTGGCGCATCAAGCTGTGCGAGATCCTGGCCATGGCCTGCGCGCCGATAGGCGCGGCCTTTACCCTCATCACGCTGCTCACCGGCTCCATCTGGGGCAAGCCGATGTGGGGCACCTGGTGGGACTGGGACCCGCGCCTGACCACCGAGCTGATCCTGCTGTTCCTCTATCTGGGCGTGATGGGCCTGTACAACGCCATCGACGACCGGCGCTCCGCCGCCCGGGCCGCGGGTCTGCTGGCGATCGTCGGCGTGGTGCTGCTGCCGGTCATCCGCTACTCGGTGGTGTGGTGGAACTCGCTGCACCAGGGCCAGACCATCCGCGTGTTCGGCGAGTCCAGCATGGATAGCAGCATGATCGGGCCGCTGCTGTGGATGATCGTCGGCACCAAGCTGTGGTTCGTCGGCGCCCTGCTGGCGCGCGCGCGCGCCGACAACCTGCGCCGCGAGAGCGGCAAGGCGTGGGTGGCCGCCCTCTCGCAGGGGAAGCAGGCATGAGCTATCAGAACTACGTCATCGCCGCCTATGCGGTGTTCGTGATCGTGCTGGGCTGGGACTTCGTGAGCACCCGCCTGCAGATCCGACGCGAACTGCGTGGCGCACGCTTGCGCGCCGCGCGCGAAGCCGCACGTCCAGGCAAGGACGCCGCCCGGGAACTGACCCGATAACCCGTCCGACACCGTCCGTCCGAAGAGACCTGTCTTGATGAATCCCGTACGCCGCCGTCGTCTGCTCTGGGTGATCGCCCTGGTCGTGGCCGCCGGCATCGCCACCACACTGGTCGCGATGGCCCTGCAGCGCAACATCGCTTACCTCTACACGCCCAGCGAAGTGTTGCGCGGTGAAGCCGGAGAGCACGCACGCTTCCGTCTGGGCGGCATGGTCGCCGCGGACTCGTTCAAGCGCGCGCCGGGCTCGCTGGAAGCCACGTTCCGCGTCACCGACGGCGATGCGCAGATGCCCGTGCGCTACACCGGCATCCTGCCCGACCTGTTCCGCGAGAAGCAGGCCGTGGTCGCCACCGGCCGCATGCAGGGCGACACCTTCGTCGCCGAGGAAATCCTGGCCAAGCACGACGAGACCTACATGCCGAAGGAAGTCGCCGACAAGATGGGCGTCGCGCACAAGAAGCATGATGTGGCCACGCCGACGGCCGAGGAGGGGCGTAATTGATGGCGCAGGCGAATCCCCCCTGCCCCCCTTTTTCAAAGGGGGGAGACATCCCAGGCGCTGATGGCGTCCGGGCGGCCAGCGCGTTCTTTCCATCCTTGAAAAACGCCGTTGCTCCCTCGCTGGAGGATGCCACCGCTGCTTTCACCTCCTTGCAACAGGAAGCCGACGCCTCTCTTCCCCCTTTGAAAAAGGGGGATCGAGGGGGATTCGCCGTGCCTTTCGCCGGAGCGCCCCATGCTTGGTGAACTCGGACAGGTCGCGCTGATCCTCGCGCTGCTGGTCTCGCTGCTGCAGGCCGCGCTACCGCTGGCCGGCGCGCAACGCGGCGTCGCGCCGTGGATGGCCGTGGCGCGTCCCGCCGCCTACGCGCAGCTTGCACTGGTCGGTATCGCGTTCGTGGTACTCACCCACGGCTTCGTCACGCAGGATTTCTCACTGCGCTACGTGGCCGAGAACAGCAATTCACTACTGCCGGTGATGTACCGCTACACGGCGGTGTGGGGATCGCACGAAGGCTCGCTGTTGCTGTGGGCGCTGATCCTGGCCCTGTGGACGGGGGCCGTCGCGATGTTCTCGCGCAGCCTGCCCAACGACGTGGTCGCCCGCGTGCTCGGCGTGATGGGTTTGGTGAGCGTAGGCTTCCTCGCCTTCCTCATCTTCACCAGCAACCCGTTCCAGCGCCTGCTGCCGGCCGCCGCCGAAGGGCGCGACCTCAATCCGCTGTTGCAGGATCCCGGCATGGTGATCCATCCGCCCATGCTGTACATGGGCTACGTGGGTTTCGCCGTGCCGTTCGCCTTCGCCATCGCCGCGCTGCTGGACGGCAGGGTCGATGCCCGATGGCTGCGCTGGACGCGTCCGTGGACCAACGTCGCCTGGGCGTTCCTCACGCTCGGCATCGCGCTGGGTTCGTGGTGGGCGTACTACGAACTGGGCTGGGGCGGCTGGTGGTTCTGGGATCCGGTCGAGAATGCGAGCTTCATGCCGTGGCTCGCCGGTGCGGCGCTGCTGCATTCGCAGGCGGTTACCGAAAAGCGCGGCAGCTTCCGCGGGTGGACGCTGCTGCTGGCCATCGCGACGTTCTCGCTGTCGCTGCTGGGCACGTTCCTGGTGCGCTCGGGCGTGCTGACCAGCGTGCATTCATTCGCGGCCGATCCGACCCGCGGCCTCTTCATCCTGATCTTCCTGGGCCTCGTCGTGGGCGGTTCGCTGCTGCTGTATGCATTGCGTGCGCCCTCGGCCGAAGACGGCGGCAAGCCATTCGAACCGACTTCGCGCGAAACGCTGCTGCTGGCCAACAACCTGCTGCTTTCCACCGCGTGCGCAATGGTGCTGCTGGGCACGCTGTACCCGTTGCTCGCCGACGCGCTGGAGCTGGGCAAGATCTCGGTAGGCCCGCCGTACTTCGCGCTGATGTTCGTGCTGCTGATGGCACCGCTGGTGGCGTTGCTGCCGTTCGGTCCGCTCACCCGCTGGCAGCGTGAGCAGGTGTCCAGGCCGCTGGCGATGCTGTTGCCCTGGGCGGGCCTGGCGCTGGTGCTGGGCGCGGTCGCGTTCTTCCTCGCGCCGCAGTCGCCGTGGAAGGTCGCGGCGGGCGTGCTCGGCGCCGCATGGGTGCTGTTCGGCACGTTGCGCTTCGTGATCACCCGCGTGCGCAGCCAGACCAGCGGCCAGCGCTTCACCGCCGAGATGCTCGGCATGACGCTGGCGCATTTCGGCATCGCCGTGTTCCTGGTCGGCGCGCTTCTCACCGAAGGATTGACCCAGCAGCGCGAACTCGCGGTAGCGCCGGGCCAGACGGTGGAACTGGGTCGTTACGCGTTCCGCTTCGATGGCGCCACGCATTCGCAGGGTCCGAACTACGAAGCCGACCGCGGCACCGTCACCGTGTTCCGCAACGACAAGCCGCTCACCGTGATGCATCCGGAAAAGCGCGCCTACGCCAGCGGCGGCCAGGTGATGACCGAGGCCGCCATCGCGCGCGGCGTCACCCGCGACTTGTATGTCGCGCTGGGCGAGCCGCTAGGCGGCGGATCGTGGGCGCTGCGCGTGCACATCAAGCCGTTCGTGCGTTGGATCTGGGCCGGCGCGCTGTTGATGATGGCGGGCGGACTGGTGACCGCGACTGACCGTCGCTTCCGTCAAAAGACGGTGCTCTCCGAGAAGCTGGTGCCGCCTGTCGCCCCCGCACTTGCAACTAGCGGCGGTGCGGCCTTCTTCGAACATGAGTGGCACAAGCGAAACGCCGCCGGGACTGACCGTGGCAGCTTCGATACTGACGGAGACGACGCATGAAGCAGACTGCTCGCTGGGTGCCACTGGTGGTCGTCGCCGCACTCGGCGTGCTGCTCTTTGCGGGCGTGATGCTCAGCCGCAACCCGAACCGCGAAGCCCTGCCCTCGCCGCTGATCGGCAAGCCGGCGCCGGCCTTCCGGCTGCCGGTGCTGCACGAACCCGGCCGGCTGGTGAGCGACAAGGACCTGCGCGGCGCGCCGTACCTGCTCAACGTCTGGGGCAGCTGGTGTCCGGCGTGTCGCGACGAGCATCCGGTGCTCACGCGCTTCGCCGAAACCAAGCGCCTGCGCGTGATCGGCTTCAACTGGAAGGACGAACACGCCGACGCGATGCGCTGGCTGGAGCAGTTCGGCAATCCGTACTTCATGGTCCTTGCCGATTACGAAGGCAAGGCTGCCATCGACTGGGGCATCTACGGCGCACCGGAGACCTTCCTGGTCGACGCCGGCGGCGTGGTGCGCTGGAAGTACGTCGGCCCGCTGACCGACGCGGTCATCCAGAAGGAACTGCTGCCGCGCGTGGCCCAGCTCGATGCGGGCAAGCCGCTGTGATGCGCTCGCTGCTGCTCGCGTTCGCACTGCTTCTGGCCGCGGGCACCGCGCTCGCGCAGACCGCCACCGACGCCGCTCCGCTGACCTTCCGCGACCCGGGCGAGGAGCGCCGCTTCCACGTGCTGGTCAGCGAGCTGCGTTGCGTGATGTGCCAGAACCAGTCCCTGGCCGATTCCAATGCGCAGATCGCGGTGGACCTGCGCCGTGAAGTGCTGGAGCTGATGCGCCAGGGCAAGAGCGACGCGCAGATCAAGGAATTCCTGGTTGCGCGCTATGGCGAATTCGTGCTGTACCGCCCTCAGGTGGAATCCAAGACCTGGCTGCTGTGGTTCGGCCCGGCGCTGGTGTTGCTGGCCGGCGGCGTGCTGGTGATCGGCGCGGTGCGCCGGCGTTCGCGCGGCGCGACGCCCGCGACGACCGAACGCAACGAAGAGCAGGAGTGGTGATGACGGCGGGGGTGTGGGGTTTCGTGGCCGCGGGCCTGGTGCTGGCGGTGCTGACGCTGGCTTACGTACTGCGCCCGTTGTGGCGCACGCGCCGCGTGGCTGGACTCGCGGTGGTCGCCGGCCTGACGTTCGCCACCGGCCTGACGTACTTCGCCATCGGAACGCCGGCCGCACTGGATTCGGCGCAGCGGCGCGCGCCGGAAACGCTGGCCGATGCCATCAGCCAGCTTGAGGCGGAACTGAAGCGCGATCCCAACCAGATCGAAGGCTGGCGCCTGCTCGGCCGCGCATACGTGGCCGAAGGCAACACGAAGAAGGCGGCGGACGCGCTCGGACGAGCCCTGAAGCTTTCGCCCGACGATCCGGACCTGCTCGCCGAAACGGCCGAGATGCGCGCGCTTGCTGCGCCGCAGCGCCAGTTCGACGCCGAAGGCGTGGCCATGCTGCGGCATGCCATCGAAGTGCAGCCCATGCACCAGCGCGCGCGCTGGTTCCTCGGCATAGCCCAGCGACAGGCCAAACAGCCCGAGGAAGCGGCGCGCACCTGGGAGCCGCTGCTCGCCGTCGTCGATGCCGCTGCGGCCGAACCGCTGCGCGCCCAGATCGATGCCGCACGCAAGGAAGCCGGGCTTGCTCCGCTGCCGACGCCGGCTGCGTCCGCGTCCACGGGCGGGCTGAAGGTCAAAGTCACGGTTGCTCCGGCACTCGCCTCCAGGGTGCCGCCGAACGCCAGCCTGTTCGTGATCGCCCGCCAGCCCGGCGGCCCACCGATGCCGGTCGCGGCCGAAAAGCGCGCGGCGCGCGATTTCCCGCTGGAAGTGACGCTGGACGACGGCGACAGCCCGATGCCGACGCTGAAGCTCTCGCAGCTCGAACGCGTGGAAGTGCTGGCGCGCATCTCCGCCAGCGGCGACGCGACCCCGCAGGCCGGCGACCTGGAGGCGGTGGCGAAGCCTACAGGCAACACCGGCGTGATCGAACTGGTGATCGACACGGTGCGGCCGTAAGGCGGTCGGCTGGTGCCAACGAGGGATCAGCACTTTCCTGACTGATCATTCCCGCAACAGCGGGAATCGGCGTCGCTGCGTTGCTCGGCCATCCCCACGACCGCGGAATAAACCGTCGCTGGATTGTTCGGTCATTCCGCGAAAGCGGAAACCCAGCGTCACTGCATTGCGCGTCGTTCCGGCGAAGCGGGAATCCAGCGTTATGGTGTTGCTCGTCATTCCGCGAAGGCGGGGAATCCATCTCCCGCCGCATCATTCTCTCCGAAGACGTGATGCACGCCGACATGGATCCCCGCCTTCGCGGGGATGACAGCAATAGTGTCCGCCTTCGTAGCGGCGGCGAAAGAACGACGGCGCGGCCCGGGCAACGCCAGAAGCCGCGCCGGAGATGCGTGACGTCCCGGGTGCGCTCCGCTTACCCGGGCTACAAGGCTGACGCCAGCTTTTATCCGTCATTCCCGCGAAGGCGGGAATCCAACCTTCGGAGCCGCACCGCGCGGACTTTGCGGATGAGGTGATGCCACATCGGATTGGATCCCCGCCTTCGCGGGGATGACGAACATGGGTGCGAAACAGCAGCAGCGGCGATCCAGCACTGGGCAGGCGTAGCGGGCGTCAGTACCGGTGCGAGCGGATTCTGGTGGTCATCGCCGCCATCCATGGCGCCACACCTCGGCTCCGGATCGCACGGCCCGGCCATCCATGGGCGGGCGTTCAACCTGCCGCGCGGCATGCCGCATGTGCGGATTCGGATGGGTCATCGCTGCCATCCTTGGCGCCACGCTTTCGGCTCCGGATCGCCCGGCCCAGCCATCCATGGCCGGGCGTTCAACCTGCCGCGCGGCATGCCGCGCAAGCGGCAGGTTTCACCCTCACCCATTAAGCTTGTCGCATGACTGAATTCATTCCGCCCGGCACGCTCTGGTTCGACCTGCCCTCGCCGTTTCCAATGAAGCGCGGCGGCGCACTGCACGGTGCACGTCTGGCCTACGAGACCTGGGGCACGCTCAATGCGGCGCGCGACAACGCGGTGCTCATCGTCACCGGGCTGTCGCCGGATGCGCATGCGGCCAGCAACGCTGCGGATCCCTCGCCCGGCTGGTGGGAGCAGATGATCGGGCCTGGCAAGCCCATCGACAGCGATCGCTGGTTCGTGATCTGCGTGAATTCGCTGGGCAGCTGCAAGGGTTCGACAGGACCCGCATCCATCAACCCGGACACGGGCGAGCAATACCGGCTGGAGTTCCCGGAGCTGTCGGTCGAGGATGGCGCCGACGCCGCCGCGCACCTGGTGCGTGGACTCGGCATCGAATCGCTGGCCTGCATCATCGGCAATTCGATGGGCGGCATGACCGCGCTTGCGTTCCTGCTCCGGCACCCCGGACTGGCGCGCAACCACATCAACATCTCCGGTGCGGCCAAGGCGCTGCCGTTCTCCATCGCGATCCGCTCGCTGCAGCGCGAAGCGATCCGCCTGGATCCCAACTGGAACCAGGGTCATTACGACGACGATCGCTATCCCGAATCAGGCATGCGCATGGCGCGCAAGCTGGGCGTGATCACCTACCGCTCGGCGCTGGAATGGGACGGCCGCTTCGGCCGCGTGCGCCTGGATTCGGACCGCACGGACGACGAGCCCTTCGGCCTGGAGTTCGAGGTGGAGAGCTACCTCGAAGGCCACGCACGCCGCTTCGTGCGCCGGTTCGATCCCAACTGCTACCTGTATCTCAGCCGCTCGATGGACTGGTTCGACATCGGCGAGTACTGCACGCACCGCGGCAATGGCGAAGCCGACACGCGCGCCGGCCTGGCCAGCATCCGCGTGGAGAAGGCGCTGGCGATCGGCGTGCACACCGACATCCTGTTCCCGCTGCAACAGCAGGAGGAAATCGCCGAGGGGCTGCGCGCCGGAGGAGCGGACGCGACCTTCCTGCCGTTGCCCTCGCCGCAGGGCCACGATGCGTTCCTGGTGGACATCGCACGCTTCGGGCCGGCCGTGGCCGGATTCCTGAACGCCCTGCCGGTGGGCTCGCCCGTGGCGTCCGCCGGATAATGGCGTACCGTCACGAATTGATGCGATGCGGGAAGGCGCGCGCAGAACGCGCGTTAGAATCGCGGGCATGAACGCCGACGCGCTGCCCGACTTCGCCTTTCCCGGCCACGACAAGCTGGTCGCCGCCATCGACGCGGCGGTTTCGGCGGGCGACGAACACGCCGTCACCGCCGCGCTGCGCAGCACGCTGTGCGGCATGATCCGCGACCGCGACGTGCAGCTTCCAGCGTGCGTCCACGATCCCATCGACGACCACTACGCCCGCCGCGAGCTCTACCGCAGCCGGCGCCACGGCTACAGCGTCGTGGCGATGACCTGGGGCCCCGGCCAGGGCACGCCGGTGCACGATCATTGCGGCCTATGGTGCGTGGAAGGCGTGTGGGACGGCGAACTGGAGATCACCCAGTACGAACTGCTGGAACGCGATGGCGAGCGTTTCCGTTTCCGCGCCGCCGGCGGAATGCACGCTGGCCCGGGCAGTGCCGGCAGCCTCATCCCGCCGCACGAGTACCACACCATCCGCAACGTCAGCGACGACCAGGTGGCGGTATCGCTGCACATCTACAAGGCACCGATGGAGTCGTGCTCGATGTTCGTGCACAACGACGGCGAGTGGTTCGCCCGCGTGCCCAAGCGCCTGCAGACCGACCAGGCCGCCTGAGGCGTCGAGTTGACTTCCGGCACCTTGGCGCTCCCGCCAGGGCCGGTTAGCGTTGGCGCTTTGCGCAAGGAACCACGCCGATGCTGACCGATTTCCTGCTCGCCTCGTTGCACCACCTGCTGGTGTTCGGCCTGGTCGCGATGCTGGTGGCCGAATCGGTATTGCTCGGCGGCGCGATCGACCGCCGCGTGCTGCAACGGCTGGCCGGCCTGGACATGGGCTACGGCATCTGCGCGGTGCTGCTGATCCTGGTCGGCATCGGCCGCGTGGTGGCGGGCATCAAGGGCCACGATTTTTACCTGCACAACCCGTGGTTCCACGCGAAGCTGGGCACGTTCGTGGTGGTCGGCGTGCTCTCGGTCCTGCCGACCGTGCGCTTCCTGCGCTGGCGCAAGGCCGCCGCCGCAAATCCCATCTTCGTACCGGGCGATGCCGAGGTCGCCGGCATGCGCCGGCTGGTCCGCTTCGAACTGATCCTGCTCGCCGCCGTGTTCGTGTTTGCCGCGGCGATGGCCCGCCACGGCGGCCTGTGACTGCTGCGCCCGCGGCGCCCGGCCGCTATACTGCACGGCCGCGCCGGAATGGCGGAATCGGTAGACGCAGCGGACTCAAAATCCGCCGCCCTTAAAAGCGTGTGGGTTCGAGTCCCACTTCCGGCACCACTGCGAAAACCCGCGAGCGATCGCGGGTTTTTTCATGCGTCGCGTCGGACCACGAAGCGCGTTCGTCGCCAATCCGCCACCCTTCACGACCCCATCACCGGTCTGGATGGTTGCATTCGCATGTAGCCGGCGATCGCGATCCCATGCCATGAGATGTCCCACCGACACTCACCGCTCTGCCACGTCACGCACTGGCGAGCCGACGGCCCGGATTCGTTCGCCAGCCTGCACGTCCACGCCACGCAACCGCGCCGACCGATCTCACGCAGCGAGACGCGCGCACACGATGCTGATGCCATTCACAGGGGAACACGTCCATGTCGCATGACACCTTCTGCGCTTACGACGACGACGGCAATCGCTACACCGTCCACGTCCGTCGCACGTACATCGACGCGCGCGGCGTTGGCGGCATCACGCGGATCGAAGGATTTCGCTCGTACCACCTCAACGATGGCGACCCGGTAGACCAGCTGGATGACGATACGTACGCCATCGCGGGCAGTGGGGTGGCGCTGCGTGTGCGCCGTGGTGCGCTGGGCTGAGCGCGACGCAGTTCAGACGCCAGGGTGCACGCGCTGATAGCGCACTTCCACCGCCCTGGCGGCCTCGCCCTGAGGCGAGATGTTGGTCATCGTGATGACCAGATGGTCGCGGTCCGGCTGTTCGATCTCGATGCGCCAGTCCCATCTCGGGCCACCCTGCCCGTCGCCGTAACTTCCCAGCACGTTGAAATGCGGCGCAGTGGCAGGGCCGGCCGAGAACATGATGCTGGTGCCCGTACCGAAGCTTTCCACCCACGCGGACTCGTACGCGTTGTCGTCCAGGTGCAGGCCGTAGATGGCCAGGCCTTCGATCGGTTCGTCGCCGAAGCGGGTGCGGTATTCGTGCAGCAGGAAGCGGCCGTCGAGGATGCTGCGGATGGTGCCGCGCTGGGTGGACTCGCAGGCCAGGTGGTCCGGCTGGAACCACAAGCGGAACGTGCCCTCCCACTCGCCGACCATCTGCTCCAGCCGGCGATGGCCGCCGCCGGCAAGTGAGGCTTCGAATTCCTTCCTGCCCATGACGCCCTCCCGATCGAGAAGCGGATGCGGGACCCGCGCAAGCGCGGGTCAGGGCAGCAGGGTACCGAACACGACGCGGGCACGCTCGTCGTAGATGCGCAGCCACAGCGGTTGGCGGCACGATTCGGCGCAGCGCTTGGCCTGCGGCAACACGGCAGCCAGCGCGTCTTCGGCGCTGGAGTAATCCATGGAGGCTTCCGCAATCTGCTGCAGAAGCTCTCCACCATCATGACGGGACAGTTCGACGCGATACATTGGATGGGCCTTCCGGTAAGGGGGGTGCCGGATGAAGGGACGCGAAGGAACAGGTCGTAGCCTGCCTTGCCGGATCAGGCGGCACAGTCAGCCCGGGCTGCGCGGGCTTGTAAGACTTTCCCTACCCATTAAGGCTGCGGGAGCTGAACGTAATGACGAATCTGGTTGGCAAAGAAAACGCATGTGTCTGATTGCCATCGCCTGGCGCACGCATCCGCGCTACCGACTGGCGCTCATCGCCAATCGCGACGAAGCGCATGCTCGGCCCGCATCGCCGGCGGGATTCGATCCCGACGACGCATCCGTCTACGGGGGTCGCGACCTGCTCGCGGGTGGCAGCTGGCTGATGGCCTCCGTGCACGGCCGCCTGGCAGCGGTGACGAACGTGCGCGACGGCGCGGCGGAAGGCACGCGTCCGCAGTCGCGTGGCGCGCTGGTGCGCGGGTTCGTATCGGGACGCGAGGACGGTGCTGGGTTTCTTGCGTCGCTTGCGCCGAACGCCGCGGAGTACGGCCGCTTCAACATGCTGGCGTGGGATGGCGAGCGGCTCGGCTTCGCCGGCAACCACCCTTCGTTCCGGTCGCATGAAGTGGCGCCGGGCATGCATGCGATGTCCAACGGGGCCTTCGATGCGCCGTGGCCCAAGAGCGGTCACGCGTGCGCGGCGCTGGAAGCCTGGCTGAAAACCGATGTCGCGACGCAGGGCGCAACCGATGATGGCGCCCTCGCGCCGCTGTTTGACGCGCTCGCCGACACGACACCTGCGCCGGACGACAAACTTCCCGACACCGGGGTCGGTCTGGAACTGGAACGCCTGCTCTCGCCGCCGTTCGTACGCGGCACGAACTACGGCACGCGTTGCAGCAGCGTGGTGCTGGTCGAAGACCAGCGCATCACGTTCGTCGAGCAGAGCTACGGTCCGGACGGCGTGCGCCTGGGGCGCACGCGGGCGACGTTCGCGATCGATCAGCGGGACTGACGGGCGCCGCGGTCGCGGTGGATCCAGGCGCGAACCACCAGTGCCAGCAGGCCGGCGAACACCAGCCACGACACCACGTCGAACACGCCGTCGCCGATCAGCGCACTGACCAGCCCGACAATGCTGGCGAGCGCGATCCATGCAGGCGCGATGAACGGATTGCGGGGCGCGCTCATGGCTTGCTCCGCCCGCTTTCCGCGGGCCCGTTCTCGACCAGGCCGCTGCGCTCGATCTCGACGATGCGCGCTTCCGTGCTGCCGCGCTTGAACCACAGGTACAGGCCGCTGACCAGCACGGCGATGGTCAACAGGTCCAGCAGCGCCCACAGGATCTTCAGCGGCATGCCGCCGTAATCGCCGAAGTGCAGCGGCTGCGACAGCAGCAGCGTGGTCATGTAGCCGGGCAGCTGCGGCTGTGCCGTCAGTTCGCCCGTTTCGGCATCGATCAGCACCGGCCGATATAGACGCTCGGTCAGCGGCGTGTCGCCGTGCATGAAGACGCCGTAATGGTGATCGCCACTATAACCCGTGCCAGGGAAGCTGACGAAGGCCGGCTGCATGTCCGGCTCCGCCGCGCGCGCCGTGGCTACGGCCGCGTCCAGCGACGCCAGACGCGTGGGCCGCGGCCGGTTCTCGTACTGCCTGGCGAAGTCGCCGAGTTGTTCGGCCTGCCACGCCTGCTCCAGCGGCTGCGCGAGCGTGTTGATCGCGCCGGTGATGCCGACGACGAACGCCCAGCCCAACGTGACGATGCCGAGCACGTTGTGCAGGTCCAGCCAGGCGAGCCGCCGGCTGCGCCCGGTGCGCAGCGTGCCGAACTTCAGCTTGCGCATGAAGGGCCCGTACAGCACCAGACCCGAGACGATGGCGACCGCGAACAGCACCGCCATCGCGCCCAGGAACAACATGCCCGGCAGCCCGACGAAGAGGTCGGTATGCAACCGGTACAGGAAGTACATCACGCCTTCGTTGAACTGTGCGGCCGGCAGCACATCGCCGGTGTAGGCGTGCAGGATGGCGGTGTGCATCTCCGGCGGCGGCGTGTCGGGCCGCGCGCCGGTGTTGACGTACACGCTGGGCGAATGGTCGTCCCAGCCGAAGAACAGCGGCACGTCGCCCGGATACTGCGCCAGGGCCTTGTCCACCAGTTCGTCGAGGTTGGCCGGTTGCGCACCGGCAGCGGCCGGTGCGACTTCCGGCTCGGCGCCGGTGAGGTGGCTGATCTCCTCCCAGAACACCAGCGGCAAACCGGTGATGCACACCAGCAGCAGGAACAGCGTGCACACCAGACTGGTCCACTTGTGGACCAGGAACCAGGCCTTGAGCGTGTTGCGTTGCATTGCCGTCAGAAGCGGTACGTGACCGTGCCGACGATGGTGCGCATATTGCCGCTGAAGCAGTCGCCGAAATAGCGGCAGGGAGCGAAGTACTCCTTGTCGAACAGGTTGGTCACGTTGAGCGAGAACACCCAGCTCGGCATCTGCAGTTCCAGCATGGCGTCAGCCAGCGTGTAGCTGGGCGTGCGCAGCGAAGTCGTCGGGCCGGTGGACACGGTGGAACCGACGTAACGGCCGCCCAGGCCCGCACGCAGGCGCATGTCGTCGCCGACCTGGAAGCCCTTGGACAGCCACACGGAAGCCAGGTCCTGCGGCGTGTCGTTGAGCCGCTCGCCGACTTCCCACTCGATGTTGCTGCGGGTGATCTCCGCTTCGTTGTGGCTGATGCTGGCGGTGACGGTGAAGTCGTTGTCGAAGACGTACGTGCCTTCGAGCTCGATGCCCTGCGACTCGATCTCGCCCGTCTGCACGACGTTGAGGACGTTTTCGGGATCGTTGGTTTGGCGGTTGGTGTCGGTGATCTTGTAGATCGCCGCGGTGAACATGGCGTTGCGCGTGGGCTGCCACTTCACGCCCGTCTCGTACTGGTCGCCGCGCATCGGCACGAACGAATTCCCGTACAGGTCCTGGCCCAGCACGGGCAGGAAGGATTCGGTGTAGCTGAAATACGGCGAGAAGCCCGCGCCCACGTCGCCGATGACGCCGATGCGCCAGGTGGTCTCGCTGTCCGTCTGGTCCGGCAGGCCCTGCGTCTCCGAGACCACCCGGTCGCGGCGCGCGCCCACCACCACCGTGACGCGATCCGCCCAGCGGATCTGGTCCTGTACGTACGCGCCGGTCTGGGTGCTGCGCTGGTCCGGCAGCGGCGCGTATTCCGGAATGGTCACGCCGATGGATACCGGGTTGTAGACGTCGATAGGCGTGGTCGAGCCGGAGAACGTCGATGACTCCTCGCGGAAGTCGGTGTAGTCCACGCCGGCCAGCAGCACGTGCGCGAACGAACCGGTGGCGAAGTCGAACTGCAACGAGTTGTCCGCGGTCAGGATGCGGTTCTCGGGCTTGACGCCGTAGGTCAGGCGGTTCACCACACGCCTGTCTTCATCGATGAACGGGTTTTCCGGATTGTTGTAGGTGTCCGGAAAGATCTCGCGGAATTCGGTCTTCGAATCGATGTAACGCAGGTTCGAGCGCCAGGTCACCGTGTCGCTGAAGGCGTGGTCGAACAGCACGGTGGCGCTGGCGACGCGCGCATCGAGCTTGTCGAAGTCCTTGTCGCCCAGGAACGTCGATGGGTCGAGCCTGCGGCCCGGCGGGGCCTTCAGCGTCGCCGCCACCGGCAGGAACTGCTGGCTCGATGCGGTCTCGTCGCGCTGGTAGCTGGCCAGCACGGTCAGGTTGCTGCGCTCGCCGCGCCAGGTGATGGACGGCGCGATGTAGATGCGGTCGTCGTCGATCTCGTCGGTCTGCATGCCCGAGTCGCGTACCAGGCCGACCAGACGGCCCGCCACGTTGCCCGAGTCGCCCAGTTGTCCGGTGATGTCGCCCTGCAGCTGCTTGCGGTCGAAGTTGCCGATCTGCAGGCCGATTTCACCCGCATCCTGGAAGTTCGGACGCTTGCTGATCGCGTTGATGATGCCGCCGGCCGCACCGGCGCCATACAGCATCGACGACGGGCCGCGCAGCACTTCCACGCGCTCCAGGCCGTAGACCTCGGGACGGGCCATCGGGCTGAAGTTGTAGAGCTTGCGCATGCCGTCGACGTACTGCACCGGGTCCAGCCCGCGGATCGTGCTGCCGTCGCCGCGCGTGTCCAGGCCCCAGGCCTCGCCAGTGACGCCGGCGCTGTAGCGCAGCGTCTCCTGCAGGTTGCGCGCGCCGCGGTCGGTGAACAGCGCCGAGGTCACCACGCTCACCGATTGCGGGGTCTCCATCAGCGGCGTGTCGGTCTTGGTCGCGGTGGTCGCGCGTTCGGCGACCACGGTGACGCCGTCCAGTGCGTAGGCGTCGTCGCTGGATTGCGCTTGCGCGATGGCCGAAGCCAGCGCGGTCGGCGACATCAGCGACAGGATCAGGACGGTACGGCGGCGTTGAGCAGAACGGGACATCGGGTCGCTTTCCCCAGGCGAATCAAGGCGGCGGATTATGGTGACCGGCGGCCGCAAATGCAAATGATTATCAAGTACTGACGGCCGCCACACATCTGGGACGCAGCAGTGCACCCGCGCCGGATGCCACGACACCGGCCGAAACCTATGATGTGCGCATCCCCCGCACGTCCCCTTTCATGGACACCCTCCTTTACCTGATCGCGACTTACGGCCTGCTGGTCGTGTTCGTCAGCGTGTTCCTCGATCAGGGCGGGATTCCGGTCCCGGCGTATCCGCCCATCATCGTCACCGCGGCACTGGCCGTGGACCATGGCGAAAGCGTGTGGCCGATCCTGCTGGTCGCGGCCGTGGCCGCGGTGATGGCCGACTGGTTCTGGTACATCGGCGGCCGCCGGCTGGGAGCGCGACTGCTGCGGCTGATGTGCCGGCTTTCGCTATCGCCGGACTCGTGCGTGCTGATGACGCGCGGCATCTACGGCCGCTGGGGCGCGCCTTCGCTGATCGTCGCGAAGTTCGTGCCGGGCTTCGCCGCGGTGGCGACCACGCTGGCCGGCGAAACCGGTACGCGTCCGGGCCGGTTCCTGCTGTTCGACGGGATCGGCGCGTTGCTGTGGGCCGGCGTCGCCGTCGCGCTGGGCGCGGTCTTCCACGAAGCCGTGAACAGCGTGCTGGAGCGGCTGGAGGAACTGGGCCGCCTGGCGCTACCGGTGATCCTGGCCCTCATCGTCGCCTTCGTCGCGTGGAAGCTGGTACGCCGGCAGTTGTTCCTGCGCCAGCTGCGCATGGCGCGCATCACGCCCGACGAGTTGCGCGGCCTGATGGATGGCGGCAGCACGCCGTTGATCCTGGACGTCCGGCCGGAGGCGCAACGCGTGACGACCGGCTGGATACCGGGGGCCGTCTTCGTGCGCTCGCTCGGAGAAGCCGCGCTGATGCCCAACGACGAAGTGATCGTCTACTGCGACTGCCCGAACGAAGCCTCCGCCGCGGTGCTCGCGCGGGCGCTCAACCGGCGCGGCTTCAAGCGCGTGCGGCCGCTGGCCGGCGGGTTCGAGGCCTGGAAGAGCGGCGGCAACACGGTGGCCTTCGAGTAAGCGCGGACGGCGTCAGTCCCGCGCCCACGGCCACCAGCCCCGGCCCGTCCGGGCGTAGCGATCGGCCGCGCGCTCGAAGCGGTTGCGCACGCTGATGCCGCCGAGCAGCAGGTACAGCGGAAGGAACAAGGGCCCGAGCGCCAGGTACTGGTAGACGTGCGCGCGCTCGTGATCGGCCAGCACGATCGGTGCTTCGTCGCCGTGGCCGGCGCGATGCGCGTAGGTCACGCATGGCGAGTCGAGGCTGTCGCCGGTATGCAGGATCACGTTGCCGAAGGTGATGGCACCGCCCGGTCCCCACGGCCAGCGATGGAACACCAGCGCAAGCTCGCGCGCGCGCCAGTGCAGATGCGCGCCAAACGCCAGGCCGACCACACCCAGCAGCACGCCCAACAGCGTATTCGGCAGCGTCCATACCGCGCCCAGCGCCACCAGCAGTCGGAGCAGTGAAGTCGGGATTCGTGTCGGCATCGTCCAAGCCTAACGCGAGGGCATGTCGGTCACGTAGGCACGGCCGGATTCGAAACGGCGACGGATCTCGGCAATCGGCAGCGCCAGCCTGAGCTGGTAATGCGGACGGTCGACGAACCGTGGGTTGTCGCCACCCCACTCAAGACCGTCATCCATGCCCACCTCCGCCACGCGTTCGTACGAAGCTCCGTCCTGCAGATAACGACCGCGCGCATCGAACACTCCGACGTCCCATGCCACGCCGAAGTTGTGCAGGCTCTGGCCGCCGCGGGCATTCGTCACGACGGGTCCGGCATTGCCGTAACGGCCGCGCCGGAACAGCGCATTCTGTTCGGCATAGCTGCGCGTGCCCGAGAGAATGCGCACATGCTGGCCGGCCTCGAGCACACGGGCAAGAAACCGCCGTGCTGCGTCCTGCGCAGGCAGCAGCAAGGTCGCCAACTGGAATTCGCTGCGCGCATCGAAGTCGCCGACCTCTTGCCTGATGGCCACCGACGCCTGCTCGAATTCCAGCACTGCCTGTTCGGTCAGCGGGCCCCACCGCCCATCGAGTCGCCCGGTGTAAAGCCCCTGCACTTTCAGCAGGCGCTGGGTGAACAGCACGTCGCCCTCGAACAGGCGCTGGCTCATTGCGACGTCAGTCGCCTTCCGGGATGAGCAGCCACAGGATCAGGTAGACGAGGATGCCCGGGAACGCTGCGGAGATGATCGACAGCAGGACGTAGACCGCACGCACCAGCGTCGAATTCCAGCCGAAACGGCGTGCGATGCCGCCCAGCACTCCGGCGAGCATGCGATCGTGGCGCGAACGGGACAGTGTGCGGGTTGCGTTCATCGGACCGGCTCCCAGCCAATGCTTGCCGCGAGTCTAGCGAGCAGCGTCAGGGCCTGGCGTGACGGATTGCCGACAGGCGTGCACGCAGCCAATCCGCCGAGGACACGGCCGCCTGTCCCGCGCAACGCACCTGGTACGGCTTGCCGCTCATGCTGCTCTCAGTGCCGGCACGCTCGATGAACTGCTCGGCGCTAGCCACCAGGTCGCGCTTGCGCAGGTAGTCGTACTTGCGACGCAGGTGCGCCTGCGCATCCGCGGCCGGATACCACTTGCCGTTGCGCTGGAAGTGGCAGCCCGAGGCGCCGAGAGCCTGGATGAGCTGCTCGATCTCGCGCTGTGCCTGCGGCGGCGGTTCCGAGCGGGCCGGCATGACGGCTGCGCACAGCAGGAGCAGCGACAGCAATCCGCGCTGGAGGATCGCGCTGGTCATCGCCTTACAGCCCCGCGAGCCATGGACGCACCACGCCGGCCCAGATCGCGTAGCCGCTGCGGTTCAGATGCAGCTGATCCTCGACGAACAGCTCCGGCCGCGGATGGCCCTGTGCGTCGAGCATCGGCAGGAACACGTCGAGGTAGTCCACACCGCCGACACCTTTTGCATACTCGCGCACCAGCGCGTTGGCCTCGCGCACCTGCGGCAGCAGGGTCACGCGCGAGGGACTGGGCTTGATGGCGATGAAGGCGATACGCACCTCGGGCAGCGACGCGCGCACCTTGTCGACGAACGCCTCGAAATCGTCGCGCACCTGTTGCGGCGTGCGGCCTTCGAACAAGTCGTTGTCGCCCGCGTAGAAGACGACCGCGCGTGGCTGGTACGGGATGACGATGCGATCGGCATACCAGGTCGAATCGCGCACGCGCGAGCCGCCGAAACCGCGGTTGATGATCGGCACGCCGGGGAAATCTTCATGCAGCGACTCCCACAGCCGGATGGACGAGCTGCCGACGAACACGATGCCGCCTGGCATGCGCCGCACCACGGCATCCTGCTGTTCGAACGCGACGATGTCCGGCTCCCACTTCGTGGAGTCGCTCACCACCGCTGCGGGCGCGTCGACCTGCGGCTGCAGCGAGGAACAGGCGCCCAGCAGCATCAGCGACAGCAGAAGAACGGATCGGATCACGGAGGTAATTCCTTGCAAGTCGGTGGCGTGGGTTGTGGAAGGTGCCGGAGGTACGACGCGATGCTTCATCGCGCCCGCTGCGCCAGCCAGTCGTGGATGGCGCCGGGCACTTCGCGCTGGGCCCGGCTCGATACATAGATGCCGATGTGGCCGCCCTTGAACGACACCTCGCTGTAGTCATCGGTCCCGACAAGCCCTTTCAACGCCTTCGACGAGGAAGGCGGGACGAGATGATCCTGCTCGGCGTAGATGTTCAGTACCGGCATGTCGACGCGGCGCAGGTCCACCGTGCGACCACCGATCTCGATGCCGCCCCTGACGAAGCCGTTGCCCTGGTAGAACTGCTTGATGAACTGGCGGAAGGCTTCGCCGGCCTGATCGGGCGAATCGAAGATCCACTTCTCCATGCGCAGGAAATCCTCCAGCGCCTTGCGGTCGTCCAGCACGTCGACCAGTCCCACGTACTTCTGCACGAACAGGCGCCACGGCTTGAGCGTGAGGTAGCACCAGTTCATGACGTCGGCCGGAACGTTGCCCAGCGTGTCGACGAACAGATCCACGTCGAGGCCGCGCGTCCAGTTGGCCAGCATGTTGTCGCCGGTGTGGAAGTCCACCGGCGTGACCATGGTGACGAGGTTGTGCACCTTGCGCGGATTGAGCGCGGCGTAGCACAGCGAGAACGCCCCGCCCTGGCAGATGCCCAGCAGGTTGACCGCGTCCATCCGGTACTCGCGACGCAGATGGTCGATGGCGCCGCCGATGTAGCGCTGGATGTAGTCGTCCAGTTCCAGATAGCGGTCCGAGCGGTCCGGATACCCCCAGTCGAGCACGTACACGTCCTCACCGCGCTCCAGCAGGCCGCGGACGATGGACTTATCGTCCTGCAGGTCCACCATGTACGGCCGGTTGACCAGCGCATACACGATCAGCAGCGGCACGCGCGCGGTCGGTGCGCGCTCGCCGCGGAACCGGTACAGCACGACCTTGCCGTCGCGCCACACTTCCTCGCGGGCGGTCGCGCCGTAATCGACGTCGTGCACCTGGTGCAGCGTGTCCAGGCCAGCGCGCAGCTTGGCCTGCAGGCGCAGCGATTCCTGCGCGAGCGACTCGGGCGTGAATCCGAGAGGACCCTGGGCGTCCATCAGCGCTTCCTCGCGGTGCGCGGCGCGGCGGCGGCCTTCGCGGTTTTCGCCGCCTTCGCGCCGGTCTTCGTCTTGCCGGCGGCAGGCTTGCCGGCGGCCGGAGTCGGCTTTCCTGCCGGCTTCCGCGCTGCCTTCTGCGGCGTCTTCACCTTGGCCGGCTCGACGTCGACGTTGCCGGAAGGTGCGGAGGGCCACGGAGCGGCACGCTCCTCAAGCCGGTCGCGCATGCGGCGCAGTTCACGCTCCAGCTGCACGATCTTGCGATGCGCGGAATCCACCTCGGTCCGCGTCGGCATGCCCCACTGCGTGCACAGCTGCTCGACTTCCTTCTGCATGCGGCCGCGCAGCGCCATCTGCGCGTTGACCATGGCCGCATAGGCGTCGCGGAAGCGCGGCGAAAGTGCGATCTCGGCGTACGCCTCCTCGGCCGCGTCGATCCAAAGGTCGAACAGCGCGCGCACCGAATCGAGCTGGCGCCCCGGCGCGCTGCGTTCTTCCAGCTTGCGCTCGAAGCGGACGAAGGCGTCCTGCGCGGCCTCGGCGAGCAGCGCCTGGTAGGCGTGGCTCTGCTCCTGCACGTCGAGCTGTGAACGCGCCAGCTGCTGCCAGCGCTCCTGGTGCTCGCGTGCGAAACCGAACGCCGGCAGGTCCAGCCACGAACGCCCATCGCGCTGCCAAGGTTGCGACATCGACGCGAACTGTTGCGCCCACTGCGACGGATCCAGCTGCGCGCCGCCCGGCATCGCGCCGAGCATGCCGGCGAACGGATTGGCGCCATCGCCACCCAGCGCCTGCTTCCATGCACTGGCGATATCGGCCGCGGTGGCGTGCCGGCCGGCGAACTGCGCGGCCAGGTGCTGCATCTGGCCGAACCAGCCCTGTGCCTGCGTGTTGAAGCGCGCAACTGCCTCGTCGCCCTGTTCCATCCCGCCGCGGGCCAGCTGCGACCACCAGTTCACGGCCTCGTTCCAGCCAGGTACGGTGCCGCCTTCGCCGGGCACCTGCGAGCGCAGGGTTTCGCCCCACGCGTTCCAGTACCGCCGCGCCCATGTCTCGAATTCGTCCACGCCCTGCATCGCCATCGCCGCCCTGGGAAATCGCGGTCATGGTACCAACGCGACGTTGCCGCGCCGCGACGGGCCTATGGTTTGGGAATGTGCAGCGTCTTGCTGATCATCAGCGAGCCCGACAGCGCGAACATCAGCACCAGCGGATGGAACTGCCACGGGCCCAGCTGCACCATGCCCAGCCACAGGTCCGGTCCGATCGCGCCCCGCCACGCGGCAATCGCCAGCACCACCACCAGCAGCAGGCTGGTCGGGATCGGCGTGCCTTCGAAGTACTTCACCTTGTCGCCGCCGCCGGCCAGCGCTTCGGCGGTGACGTTGTAGCGCGCCAGGCGGCTGACGCCGCAACCGACGAAGTAGCTCAGCACGATCCAGTCCCAGCCGCCCTGCAGGCCGCAGGCATAGGCCAGTGCCGCCGGTGCGACGCCGAAGGAGATCACGTCGGCCAGCGAGTCCAGTTCGCGACCCAGCGTGGAGGCCGACTTGCGCCAGCGCGCCACGCGGCCGTCGAGCGCATCGAAAATGAAGGCAAGCGGGATCAGCGCCATGCCGATCAGCAGATCGTTGACCACGCCGTCCTGCAGGAAGCGCATCGCCGCGAAGATCGCCCCAGTCCCGCAGAACGCGTTGGCCAGCGTGAACCAGTCGGCGAGGTGGAACTCGCGCAGCATCGAGAAATGGCGCTTCATGCGGCGCTCCGTGTCCAGGCGAAGACGCCAGCGTGCCAAAGCGGACGTGAAGCCAGCAAGAGGCGGCTGGAATGCGGGGCGTCCGGCACCGCGCTCTCGCCGATCGCTTCGTCCCCTCTTACCCCTTCGTGCTTACCTCGGTATCGCGAGGTTAGACGCCTGAAGCGGCTTGCCCATGCCGCGGGGTGTCGTCGCGATGACGGCGTCGGCCGGCAGCGGGCCCGCGCCGTCGAGATACGCGCTGACGCGGTCCAGTGCCTCGTACACGTACGGCAGCAGCGGGACGTAGCGTGCGCCGTAATCGGGCAGGCCCAGGAACGCGTCGAAGTGCTGCGCGTTGCGGACCTGCCAGTAGCGCACGTCACGACCGGCGGACTGCGCGTGCCTCACGTACGGCGCACTGCTGAAGGCCTGCGGGATAAGTCCGTCGTCGGTGCCGTGGATCACCACCACGGGCAGGCCCTTGCGCGGAAGCTCCGCGCGGGTTGCGGCGATGCCGTCGCGAACGCGCCTGGCGTCCTCGTCGTTGCCGCTCCACAGCCCGCGCAGGCACTGCAGCGTGGTGAGCGGTGCGGTCGGATTCGGTTCCAAGATGTGCACGCCTGCACCGGGCGGAATGCCGCTGGCGTCGGCCCACCAGGCCGCACGTTCCGCGGGCGTCGCGGCACGCGGGGCCAGATCGGTGCCCAGCGCCGTGTAGCGGTTGCCGCAGCGCAGTTCGCCGAAGCCGTAGCGTCCGTAGGCGGACGCGTAGGTCACCGCCACCGCGCGCCACAGGTCGAAGCCAACCGACAGGGCGCCCGCACGCAACGCCTCGTCGGTCCAGCCGTCTGCCTTCAGTCGCGTGTGCGCCGAACGCGCCTGCGCTGCGGCATCGCTGCCATCGACCAGGCCGGCTTCCTTCAGCTGCGCGCAGCGCTGTGTCCACAGCGGCTTGGATTGCGCCGCCAGCGGGGGCTGCGGCAGGTTGTCCACGTCGAGCAGCGCGCACGGCATCAACAGCGCTGCCTGGGTGGTGTAGTCGTACAGTGGCCGCGCGCCCTCCACGTGGATGTTGGGCTCGCCCGCGACGACGGCATCGAGCCAGTCGCTGTCGCCCTCGGCCGCACGCAGCACGGCGCCGCCCCCGTTGGAGATGCCCACTGCGATCACGCGGGTGTTGTCGAAGGTGAACGGCGCGGCCTGCGGGAAGGCCTGGTCCAGCGACTGCAGCGCGAATTGCGCCGCCTGCTTCACGTGCCGGCCCCAGTCCGCCTCCGGGTTGTCCTTCGAGTGCGCGTGCTTGAAGGCGATGCCGGATGACGAAGTCGTCGCGGGATCGAACGCCAGCCCGTCGCCGCGGGCGCCGACGGTGCCGTCCGCGCGCACGCCCTGCCCCGCGTCGAGGTCGAAATAGTCCGTGCCGGCGCCCTTGTCGGTATAGGCGACGGCGCAGCCCTTCGGCAGGCCCCAAGCGCCGGCCACCGCGATCGCGCCATAGATGCCGCGCGAGCCCGAGGACGCCGACACCACCACGCATCGCCTGCTCACATCGAACGCATCCGGCACCTGCACCAGCAGGCGGTGCGGCTGGCTCGCGCCGGTGACCATGGCTAATGCGCTGAACTCGCGCCCGGGCACCGTTGCGGTGCTGCCATACAACTCGCCGAAGCCGCCACCCGGCGCCAGGTCCGCGATGCCGCGCCAGTTGCTCCACAGGGCCCGGCGACGCAGTTCCTCCGGCGTCGGCTGCGCGGCATCGGCGAAGGCCGGCGGAGTCATGGCACGCAGGCCGGGCAGCCCCAGGCCCGCGGTAAGCAGGTCGTCGCTGCCGCGATGCTCGGTGGCGCGCACTGCGGAGAACATCGGCGCGGCCTCCGCGGTGCGGGTCGGGGACGAGGTGCAGCCCGCCAGCGCCACCAGGGCACCGGCCAGGACGAGTCGGATGGGCGGATTCATGCGCCGAGCCTAGCAAGGCCTTCCGCGACGCCCATCGTACTTTCGTACCAATCCGACAGTGTCCTGCGTGTTTCCCTGCTTGCTAGGCTTGGCGATATGCCGACCTTGCTCATCGCCGACGACCATCCGCTGTTCCGCGCCGCGTTGCGCCAGGCGGCCATCGAGGCTGTGGCCGATGCGGACATCCGCGAAGCCGGCAGCCTGGACGCGGTGCTCGCGACGCTGGACGCCGACCCTGGCGTCGACCTGGTCCTGCTGGACCTGCACATGCCGGGCAACCACGGTCTGGCCGGCCTCGCCGCGATCCGCGCGCAGCATCCGGCCGTGGCGGTGGTGGTGGTTTCGGCCAACGACGACCCGCGCGTGGTGCGGCGTGCGCTCGACCATGGCGCGGCGGGCTACCTGCCCAAGAGTGCCGGGCTCGACGAATTGCGCGATGCGATCCGCGCGGTCCTGGCCTGCGAGCAATGGCTGCCCTCCTCGCTGCGCGGCGCGGTGGCGCGCACCCAGAGCGACAGCGGCGACGCCGACCTGGCCGCGCGCCTGGCCAGCCTGTCGCCGCAGCAGTTCCGCGTGCTCACACTGGTGGCGCAGGGGTTGCTCAACAAGCAGATCGCCGACCGCCTGGACGTGCAGGAACGCACGGTCAAGGCGCATCTGTCGGCGATCTTCGAACGGCTTGGCGTGCGCAACCGCACCCAGGCCGGAGTGGTGCTGCGCGAACTGGAACTGGCCGACCCGGCGCGCCAGATCGCCTGACGCGCCGGCCCGCGTTCAACCCTGCGCGGGCTGCGCCAGCGGCCGCACGTACTGCAGCAGGCTGACCAGCAGCTTGCCCGGTTCCTCCCACTGGACCATGTGCGAGGAGCGCTCGAACCACACGCCCCGCTTGTACGGCGCGGACACCCGATCCAGCCACTCCTGCGTCGGCTGCGACGGCGTGGTGTAGTCGTGCCGGCCCATGAACATCACCACCGGGATCGGGAACTGGCGCACGCCCTTCATGTCCACCTCGAGGAACTCCGGCAGCACGCGCCCCAGCGTGAACACGTTGCCCTCGTCGACGGCGCAGCGGTCGCGGTCGGAGTACTCGGGCGAAAGCAGCGGCGCGCCGAAGAAGTACTTCGACTCGTCGCGGAAAGCGCTCAGTCCGCCGTAGTACTGCGCCCACTTCCGCGCGGCGACGATGCGCTCGCGGGTGATCGGCGTGTTGCCCGGGTATGGCGCGATGGCTTCCAGCTCGCGCACGGCCTGCGTGTTGCCGTGCGCCCTGGCCTGCTGCAGCCCGTACTCGAAGCTGATGCGCTCGTTCTCGCGCACGTTGATGACCTGGCCGATCCCCACGTACGCGTGGAACAGGTCCGGGCGCTTCAGCGCGGCCTGCATGGAGATGATGGTGCCCCAGCTGTGGGCCATCAGGATCACCTTGCGCTGGCCGTAGCGCTTGCGCACGTACTCGGCGACCTCGATCACGTCGTCGACGTAGCGCGGGATGTGGATCGTGTCGCTGATGGACTCCGGCGCGGTCTCGTTGAACGTCTTGCCGGCACCGCGCTGGTCGTAGTTCACGACCGTGAAGTACTCCTCCATGGGCCGCTGGAACTGCCAGGTGGAGGGCATCAGCGGCGCGGCCGGTCCGCCATGCACGAACAGCAGCAGCGGATTGGCGCGATCCTGCCCGCGCACGCTGATCCACTGGTCGATGCCGCCGATACGGGCCTTGTAGGACTCCTGGATGCCGGTCGGCGCGACGATCCGGTTCAGATCGCGCACCACGGCGCGCGCGGGTTCCAGCGCGGACGTATCCCTGCATTCCTTCGCACCCACGTTCATGGACGCCAGTCCCAGCCACAGCAATGCACACCACGTTTTCTTCATGAGGACTCCCTGCTTCATGCGGCACCGGGCCTGCCCCGGTCTTCCGTATTGTCAGTGATACGGAAGACGCGGCGCCGGTTGCAGTCCTCATCGATGTGGTGGCTGCGGCGCGATCCGCCGCCTGCTGCTCAGCGATTGCGTCCGCTGGCCAGCCCGCCCTTCTGGCCGATCGCCGACATGTGCTCGCGGTTGCGGCTCACCGCCTCTCCTCCCTTGCGGCCTGCCGCGCGGGCTTCCTCGGAGTTGAACTCGTGCGCACGTCCGCTCTGATGCGCGGCACGCCCGCCCTTGCTGGCGATCTGCCGACGTCTCTCCTCGTCCATTGAGGCGAAGCCACGCTCGCGATTGCCGCTGCCCTGGTTCTGGTTCGCCATCTTCTATGCTCCTCTGCGATGGGCGGTCGCATCGCGAGCGCCACAGGCGTGAGGGCGCAACATCCATGCCAGCACCGCGCGTCGCCAGGCATGGCGCCGCGGCGGACTCGTGAGCGAAATAGCTGCGCGCTCATGCAGAAGTCGCATGCATGTCGCAACCAGCTACAAAGCCGACCTCTCGCGCAGGACATGTGTCCTGCGGTGATCAGGACAATGCGACCTCGCGTGCGGCGAGCGCGCGGTCGAGCATCGACTTGAGCGCCAGCGGCTTCACCGGCTTGGCAAGCAGCGAGAGTCCTGCTTCGTGCACGGCGCGGCGCACCTCCTCGCCGCGATCTGCACTGAGCACCAGCGTGGGGCGCGCGCCGAACCGCGCCGCCAGCCGTCCGGCCAGTGCCACGCCGGTGTCTCCATCGTCGAGGTGGTAGTCGAACAGCCACAACGCCGCGGGCGATTGCTCGAGCAGGCTGGCCGCCCGCTCACCATCGCGCGCGGTGACGACGTCGTAGTTCCAGCGGCGCAACACGCCGGCCAGCGCGTCCATCGCGAGCGGGTCGTTGTCCACCACCAGCACGCGCATCGACCGGTCCCGGACCGGAGACAGCGCGGGCATCGCCGGGCGCGATGCCTGCGCGACACAAACGCTGAACACGGTGCCGCGCCCGACATGGCTGCGCAGTCCCAGTGGGGCATGCAGCAAATGAGCGATGCGTTCGGCTATCCACAGTCCCAGTCCGAGCCCCTGCCCTGGCGCGTCCTCGCCACGGCGGAACTCCTCGAAGATCGCCGCCTGCTGTTCCAGCGCAATGCCCGGGCCGGTGTCGTGCACTTCGATGCGCAGGCCGTCGCCGTGATGGCGCACGCCCAGCAGCACGCCGCCGCGTTCGGTGTAACGCACCGCGTTGGCCAGGAAGTTCTGCAGCACGCGCCGCAGCAGTTGCGGGTCCGAATGCGTCCACGCGCGACTGGGCACGTAGCGGAACCGCAGTCCGCGCGCGGCCGAGATCGCGCGGAACTCCGACGCCAGCGGTTCCAGCACGTCCGCCAGCGGAAAGGCACGCGGCTGCGGCACCAGGCCGCCGGCCTCGATGCGCGACATATCCAGCAGGCCGGTGAGCAGGTCGTTGGTGGAATCCAGTGCGCCGCCGATCTGCGCGACCGTGTCGCGCTGGTGCGGGTCGCGCACCTGCTGTGCCAGCGAGTCGGCGAACAGCTGCGCGGCATGCAGCGGCTGCATCAGGTCGTGCCCGATGGCAGCCAGGAAGCGGCTCTTGGCCTCGTTGGCGCGCTCGGCTTCGCGCTTGGCGACTTCCAGGTCGGTGGTGCGTTCGGCCACGCGCTGCTCAAGCGTCTCGTTGGCCATGATCAGCCCCGCCTCGGCACGACGGAACGCGGTCACGTCGGTGAACGTGGCCACGAAGCCGCCACCGGGCATGGGATTGCCGCGGATCTCGATGATGCTGCCATCGGGCAACACGCGTTCGGACAGGTGCGGCGTGCCCGCGCGCATGAACGCGAGGCGCCGCTGCAACGCATGCTCCAGATCGTTCTCGTTCCAGCCGCGTGGAGGCAGGCGCTGCAACGCCCAGCGCGACAGCTCGGCGATCGGTCGTCCCACCTGCAGCAGTTCGTGCGGGAAGCCGAACAGCTCGGCGTAGCGACGATTCCAGGCGACCAGCCGCAGCTCCGCATCGACCACGCTGATGCCCTGGCTCATGTTCTGCAGTGCGGCCTCCATCACGCGCTGGTTGAAGCGCAGGTCGGCGGAGGCCTCGCCGACGATGGCCGCGACGGTATCCAGGTCGTGCCCCGTGGCGCGACGCGCGGCGTCCAGCAGCACGCGCGCGGATGCCGAGCCGAGCACCGCGGCGAGTTCGCGCTCCAGCCGTGCCTCGACGGCCGCCGCGACCGGCTTGCCCGGCACCGTGTCCTGCAGCACCTGCATCACCCGCTCGCGCGGAAGGAAGCGCAGGCCCGCATCGCGCAGGGTCTGCACGTCGAGGCCGCGTTGGGCAAGTCGCGGGGTTTCGCGGCGCCACAGTGCGGCCAGCACCGTGGCCAGCGTGCCGACGAACAGGCTCGCGCCCACGGCGCGGCCCAGCCGGCTCCAGCCGGTCAGGCCGAACAACCCGTCGGGCGACAACCAGCGCAACCCCATCGGTCCGGCGTCGATCCAGAGCGGCGGCGCGCCGCGGGCTTCCAGCGTCATCGGCAGCAGCAGCACCCAGGCCCACGCGGCGAAGCCGGCGACCACGCCGATCAGCGCCGCGCGCGGCGGCGTCTGCGGGCGCCACACCGCGAAGCACAGCACCGGTGCCAGCGTCGCCAGCGCGGAGAACGACACCGCTCCCACGTCGGCCAGCGCATCGCTGCCCGCCAGCAACCGGCTGTACGCCCACGCCAGCAGCATGATCGCGACGATGCCGCTGCGACGCAGCGCCAGCACGCTGCCGCGCAGGTCGCTGCCGTCGTTGCGCGCCCACGCGCCGCGCAGCAGGCCCGGCGCGAACCAGTGATTGCCGATCATCAGGCTCAACGTGAGCGTGCTGACCACCACCATGCCGGTCGCCGCGCTCAGTCCGCCGAGGAACGCGAACAGCGCCAGGCCGTGCTGCCCCTGCGACAGCGGCAGCGCCAGCACGTACAGGTCCGACGGCACGCCGGTTCCACCCAGCAACGCCTGCCCTGCGGTCGCCAGCGGCAGCACCGGCAGCGCGATCAGCACCAGATACAACGGGAACTGCCAGCGCGCCGTGCGCACGTCGCGTTCATCGCGGCATTCGACCACGCCGACGTGGAACTGGTGCGGCAGGATGAACATCGCCAGCGCGCCCAGCAGCACCAGCGGCGCGAATCCCTCGGCGGGGTCCGCGGGCGGTTGGAACGGTGTCTCAGGCAGTTCGCCCAGGCCGAACCAGACGAACGCGCCAAGCGCCAGCATCGCGGCCAGCTTGAACACCGACTCGAACGCCATCGCCAGCACCAGGCCGCGATTGTGCTCGGCCGCGCTTGCGCGCCGCGTGCCGAACAGCATCGCGAACAGCGCCATGGCCAGCGCCACGTACAGCGCACTGTCCTGCCACGCCGGCGCGATAGCCCCGGCGGGCGAACGCGTGGTCAGCATGGCGAAGCTCATCGCCACCGCCTTCAACTGCAGCGCGATGTACGGAATCAGGCCGAGCGCCGCGACCAGCGTCACCACCGCGGCCAGCCACGCGTCCTTGCCCAGCCGCGTGGCGATCAGGTCGGCCAGCGAGGTCGCGTTGGTCTCGCGCGACAGGCGCACCAGCCGCATCATGAAAGCGATGGCCAGCGCGTACAGCAGGATCGCGCCGAGGAACGTCGGCGGCAGCGGCCAGCCGTACCGCGCCGCCTGCGTCACCGTTCCGTAGAAGGTCCACGACGTGCAGTGAACCGCAAGCGACAGCGAGTAGACATGCCGCCAGTGCCGCGCCAGCACCGTCGGCCTCCGCTCGGCGTACAGCGCCGTGCCGAACATCAGCGCCAGCCACGCCAGGCTGGCCAGCGCCACGGCGGTGAAGGTCAGCATGGGCATTCAGCGCGGCTCATGGCGGGAGGATAGCCAAAGCCCTCGTCCTTTGTCGGTGGGCTTCGGGTGTGTTTCGGGTCGGGCGACGCTCCGGCAATCGTGGCGTGCGGTTTGAATCACTGCAGAACAGCCAATGGATTCCACCTTTCGCTGGAATGACGGTGACAAGACTGCTCGCGTGACGGCCTGGATCCCGGCGTTCGCCGGGATGACGGTGAGGGTGAGCAACGCTCGAGCCCCTCTCCCCACGGGAGAGGGGTTGGGGTGAGGGTCGGGACGTGCGGTGCGCTGACGATCGCGGCGCGTGGGTGTCGATCGTTCGCGGAACCGCAAATGGATTCCAGCTCCCGCTGAATGATGGTGACAAAACTGTGCGCCTGACGGCCTGGATCCCGGCCTTCGCCGGGATGACGGTGCGGGTGCGTGACGCATAAAGCCCCTCCCGCCGGGAGAGGGTTGGGGTGAGGGTCGGGATGTGCGGCGCGCTGACGATCACGGTGCGCCGTTTCGATCATTTGCCGAACTGCAAATGGATTCCAGCTTTCGCTGGAATGACGGTGACAGGACTGCTCGCGTGACAGCCTGGATCCTGGGCTTCGCCGGGATGACGGTGAGGTGCGGCAACACCAAAGCCCCTCTCCCCTTGCGGGAGAGGGGTTGGGGAGAGGGGTAACCGTCAGAAGTCGTACCGCACCGCCAGCGAGTACTGGCGCGGCGGGCCGTAGAAGCCGGTCAGCACGCCCAGCGCTGCGTTGAGGTTGTAACCGGTGGTGCGGTATTCCTTGTCGGCTAGATTGGTGCCCTGCAGCGACAGCGACCACGCGTCGTCGATGCGCCAGATCACGCCGGCGTTGACCAGACCGTAGCCGTCCTGCGTGATCGGCTGCGCGCCGGTACGCACGATCTCGGTGGTGGCGACCACGTCGCTCTGGTAGCTGTAGCCCACGCGCGCCGACAGGTTGCCGCCGTTGGCCAGGTCGGTGCGGTATTCGACGTTGAGCGCGCCGGAGAAGTCCGGTGCGTTGGTGAATTCCTGCTCGTCGGCGATGTTGACGCCGGCGTACATGAACTCGTCGTACTTCGCGTCCAGCCAGGCCAGGTTGCCGGTGATCAGCCAGTTCGGCGTGGGCAGCCACTGGTACTCGACCTCCACGCCGTCCACCGTGCCCTTGCCGGCATTGGTGAAATCGCCGAAGAAGGCATCGTCCACGCCGTCGCCGTTGCTGTCGTATGCCGTGAACACCGACAGCTGGATGTCCTCGTACTTGTTGTGGAACGCGGCCAGGTTGAGGAACAGCGTCTGGTCGAGGAAGGCCATCTTGCTGCCGATCTCGTAGCTGTCGACCGATTCGTCGTCGAACGGTTCGGCCGAACGCGGCACCGCGGTGGCCTGCGCGCGGATGTTGTAGCCGCCCGACTTGAAGCCGCGCGAGGCCAGGCCGTACACCATGATGTCCGGCGTGATCTGGTAATCCAGCGAGATCTTCGGCGAGGTGTTCTCGAAGCTGATGCGCTTGTCGAACTGCGCCGCTATCGGCGTCGGGTTGTTGGCCGCGCAGCGCACCGCCAGCGTGGTGAAGGTGGCATCGGTGTAGCAGCGGTTGAGCACCACCGCGTGCTTCTTCTCGTCGGTGTAGCGCGCACCGACGTCGAGCTTGAGCTTCTCGGTCAGGTCGAACGTCCAGTCGGCGTAGGCGGCGAACTGGTCGGTGTACACCGTGCCCTGCGTATCGCCGAAGGACAGGTTGAAGAAGTTGTTGAGCACCTGGCCGCCGGCTTCGCCGTCGAAGGCGTACAGGCCGACCACGCCGCGGCTGCGGCCACCGGCGTCGTAGTTGACCTGCAGCTCGTTGGTCACCTGCTCGTCGCTGTAGAACGCCTTCACGTCGGCGACCTTGTTGGGCAGGGTGTCGAAGTCGATGTTGGTCTCGGTGTCGGACTCGCGCTTGGCCAGGACGTACTTGACCGTCCAGTCCTCGCCGGCGCGCCAGTTGACGGTGGCAGATGCGCCCTTCATGTCGGTGTCGTTGACGTTGGGCATGCCGCTGCGGATGTCGTAGCGCGAATCCAGCGGGGCGAAGCCGGGCGCGAAGCGGTTGGGCGCCAGCATCTTCGCGCCGCGCACGCCGGACTGGTCGTCCATCCAGTCGAAGGCGAACTGGATGTCCAGGTCGTCGTTGACGTAGGCACCCAGCTGGCCGCGCAGCGCCAGGATTTCCTTGTCGCTGACTTCCTGTCCACTGAACAGGTTGTCGCCATAACCGTCGCGGTTGAGGCTGGCCACCGCGATGCGGCCACGCAGCGCGCCATCGCCCACCGAGCCGCTGGCCGCGGCGCGCACGTCGAGCTGGTTGTAGTTGCCCACCGTGATGGACGCATGGCCGTCGGGCTCCACCGTCAGGCCGCGCGAGATGTACTTGATCGCGCCACCGATGGTGTTCTTGCCGTACAGCGTGCCCTGTGGGCCGCGCAGCACCTCCACGCGCTCGACGTCGAACACGTCCAGCAGCGCGCCCTGCGGGCGGGCGATGTAGACGTCGTCCATGTAGATGCCGACGCCGGGGTCCACGCCCCACAGCGGGTCGGACTGGCCGACGCCGCGGATGTACGCCGTGACCGTGCTCGACGAACCGCGCGCGGCATAGATGGTGAGGTTGGGCACCTGTGCGTCCAGGTCGCTCAGGTCCTCGACGTTGAGCTTGTCCAGCGCGTCGGCGGTGAACGCGGTGACGGCCACCGGCACTTCCTGCAGCGTTTCCTCGCGCTTGCGCGCGGTCACGGTGACGCCGCCCAGCGTGGTCGCCCGCGCGCTCTCTTCGGTCTGCCCGCTTACGTCCTGCGCCCAGGCCGGCGGCGCCAGCAGTGCGCAGGCGATGGCGATACCCAGGTGTTTACGCTTCATCATGTGACGCTCCTCCCCCATCGTTGGCCGCACCCCGGTTCGTTGCCGGACGCGATGTGATCGACGGACCCTCCCCCGTCATTGCGACCAAGCCTAGGGCCGGCCCACTGCCGACCGCTGCTGTACCTTCGGACAATGCCGGACGCGGGATCCGCCGCGGAGACTGCCGGGGCCGCACTTTCAAGCCGTCATTCGCGCGAAGGCGGGAATCCATCCGTCCGACACGACCGCGCCGCCCGAAGGTGCGGGCACTGAAGAATGGATCCCCGCCTTCGCGGGGATGACTCCTGAAAGCAGTTGGCGGCTGCAATCCATCTGTACGGGGACTCCATGGCATTCCTGATCGTGCTGGCCGCGCTGTGTTTCCTGATGTTCGTGGCCTATCGCGGCTACAGCGTGATCCTGTTTGCGCCGGTGGCGGCGCTGGGTGCGGTGTTGCTGACGGACCCCTCGCTCGTGGCGCCGATGTTCACCGGTCTTTTCATGGACCGCATGGTCGGCTTCCTCAAGCTGTATTTCCCGGTGTTCCTGCTCGGCGCGATCTTCGGCAAGCTCATCGAGATCTCCGGCTTTTCCAGGTCGATAGTCGCAGCGACCATCCGCCTGTTCGGCGCGGGCCGCGCGATGCTGTCGATCGTCGTGGTGTGCGCGCTGCTCACCTATGGCGGCGTGTCGTTGTTCGTGGTGGTGTTTGCGGTATATCCGTTCGCAGCGGAGCTGTTCCGCCAGAGCGACATTCCCAAACGTCTCATCCCCGGCACCATCGCGCTGGGCGCCTTCACCTTCACCATGGACGCGCTGCCCGGCACGCCGCAGATCCAGAACATCATTCCCACCACGTTCTTCGGCACCAACACCTGGGCCGCGCCCTGGCTGGGCACGCTGGGCGGGGTGTTCATCCTGATCGTCGGCCTGGCGTACCTTGAATGGCGCCGCCGCGTGGCGCTGGCGCGCGGCGAAGGCTACGGCACGCAGCTGGTCAACGAACCCGCGCCGTTTGCCGGCGATTCGCTCGCGCATCCGCTCATCGCGATCCTGCCGCTGGTGCTGGTGGGCGTGGCCAACAAGCTGCTCACCGTGGCCATCCCGCGCATCTATGGCGAGAGCCACAGCTTCGATCCAGCGGTGATCGGCGGCGCCGCGCCCGTGGTGCAGGAAGTGTCGAAAGTCGCCGCCATCTGGGCGGTACAGGGCGCATTGCTCATCGGCATCGCGACGGTGCTGGCGTTCGCGTGGAAGCCGGTGATGACGAGCTTCGCCGAAGGCAGCAAGTCGGCCATCGGCGGGGCGTTGCTCGCCGCCATGAACACCGCGTCCGAATATGGTTTCGGTGCGGTCATCGCCGCGCTGCCCGGCTTCCTCGTGGTCGCCAACGCGCTGGCTGCGATCCCCAATCCGCTGGTGAACCAGGCCATCACCGTCACCGCGCTGGCGGGCATCACCGGTTCGGCCTCCGGCGGCATGAGCATCGCGCTGGCGGCGATGGCGGACACCTTCATCGCCAACGCCAATGCAGCCGGCATTCCGATGGAGGTCCTGCACCGCATCGCGGCGATGGCCTCAGGTGGCATGGACACCCTGCCCCACAACGGCGCGGTCATCACGCTGCTGGCGGTGACCGGGCTGACGCACCGGCAGGCCTACAAGGACATCTTCGCGATCACGCTGATCAAGACGGCCGCGGTGTTCGTGGTCATCGGCGTGTTCTACGCGACCGGGCTGGTCTGACCGGCTGGTCTGAACTGCGCGCATGCCCACCTGAACAGGCCTCGGCGGCCCGATCCTTTCACCCCCTGCCGACGCCTCTCCCCGGAAAGTCACTCACCTGTCCCCGAGAATCCGTCGGGAGAGGTGTTCCCATGGCCCGCCCCATCTGGACCGGCACCCTGTCGTTCGGTCTGCTGAACATCCCGGTCAAGCTGATGACCGGCGAACGCCGCGTCGACCTGTCCTTCCGCATGCTCGACAGCCGCAACAACGCACCGATCCGCTACGAGCGCGTCAACGCCGAGACCGGCGAGGAAGTGCCGTGGAAGGAGATCGTCAAGGCGTTCGAGTACGACAAGGGCAGCTATGTGGTGATCGAGGAATCCGACATCGCCGCGGCGGCGCCGGACCACAAGGAGTCGGTGGACATCGACACCTTCGTGCCGCTGGAATCGATCGGGCCGGAGTTCTTCGAGAAGCCCTACGTGCTGGAACCCGGCAAGAAGGCCGAGAAGGGCTATGTGCTGCTGCGCGAGGTGCTCAAGCGCACCGGCCAGGCTGGCGTGGGGCGCGTGGTGATCCGCACGCGCGAATACCTTGCGGCGGTGGTGCCCAAGGACGAAGCGTTGCTGCTGCTGATCCTGCGGTTCGCGCAGGAGCTGGTCGATCCGGCGGACTACAAGCTGCCGGAGGGCGGGTTGGAGAAATGGAAGATCACCACGCGCGAGGTCACCATGGCCACGCAGCTGATCGAATCGATGAGTTCGGAATGGAAGCCGGACGATTACCAGGACGACTTCCGCGAACGCCTGTCGAAGGTGATCGAGGATCGCGTGAAGTCCAAGCGCGTGGTGCGCACGCCGGCAGCCGCCGAGGAAGCGCTGCCCGAAAACGCCGCCACCAACGTCATCGACTTCGCCGACCTGCTCAAGCGCAGCCTGGAAAAAAAGGGCGCCAAGCCGGCGCCGGCGAAGAAGACCGCGGCCAAGAAAGCGACCAAGAAAACCACCGCGCGCAAACGCACGGGCCAGAAGTCGGCATGAGGTGGACGGGTGGCGCTGCGCAACGGACTGCGGGGTGACGAAACATGGCCATGCATCTGACCAGTGCCGAGCGTGTCGTCTACGCCGAAGCGGGCATCACCAAGGGCGCGATCGCCGATTACTACCGCGCCGTGTCGCGCTGGCTGCTGCCGGAACTGGCGCGTCGTCCCCTCTCGCTGGTGCGCTGCCCGAGTGGTGCGTCGGCGCAGTGCTTCTTCCAGAAGCATCACGCCGCATCGCTCGGCGAACACGTGCAGTCCATCCGCCTGCGCGAGCTGGACGGAGAGGACGACTACCTCTACGTCGAGGACATCGAGGGCGTGCTCGAACTGGTGCAGATGAACACGCTGGAGTTCCACGTGTGGGGTTCGCACGTGGACTCGGTGGAAACGCCGGACCGCCTGGTGTTCGACCTCGATCCGGCCGAAGGCATCACCTGGAAGGACCTCAAGGCCGCTGCACGACAATTGCGTGACCGCCTCGCCGAACTTGGCCTGCGCAGCTGGGTACGGCTGTCGGGCGGCAAGGGCGTGCACGTGGTCGTGCCGATCCGGCCGGGCCCCGACTGGGCGCAGGTGAAGGCGTTCTGCGAGGAGTTCGCCGATTCGATGGTCGCGCTGGCGCCCGACCGCTACATCGCCACCGCCTCGCGCAGCGCACGCGAGGGCCTCATCTTCATCGACTGGCTGCGCAACTCGCGCGGCGCGACCAGCGTGAGCAACTGGTCGCTGCGTGCGAGGCCCGGGGCGCCGGTGGCGATGCCGCTGACCTGGGAAGAGCTGGGCCGGGTCACGCGCACGGCCGCCTTCGACATGCGCCGCGCGCTGCGCCGCGCCCGCACGCTCAAGCGCGACCCCTGGCACGCGATGTATCGCTCGCGCCAGCAACTGCCTTCACGCGCAAGCTGAATCGCCGTCAGGCGACATCAACGCCCTCCTCGTGCAGCATAGGGGCATGTCTGCCCGTCTTCTCATCGTCTGCAAAGGGAACATCTGCCGAAGCCCCATGGCGGAAGTATTGCTGCGCGAACGCCTCGCGAACACAAACCTGAACATCGAATCCGCCGGCCTGGCCGCAATGCGCGGTGCCCCGATCGATCCGCGCGCCGAAGCATCGCTGCAGCGTCACGGGTTGACTGCCGCCTCGCACGTGGGGCGCCAGGCGAACAAGCAGATGCTGCAGCAATCCGACCTGGTGCTGGCGATGGAGCAGCGCCAGGTCGCGGCGGTGCTTGCACTGTGTCCGACCTTGCGTGGACGCGTGCTGATGCTCTCCCACTGGGTCGGCGGAGAGGACATCGAGGACCCTTACGGTCGCCGACAGGAAGTGTTCGATGCGGCTTTCGACCGCATTGATGAGTGCGTTCGCGCGTGGCACACAAAGCTGTGATGTATTACGCGCTTTGCTTCATGCACGTGCGCGAAGGGTGAACGATTCATTCATCTGAACCTAAGTTATCGCCTGCATCGGCTTCACCGCGGTGAACCAGCTGAATTTCATCTCATCATCAACTCACGGCCCCTAGATTCATTCGCGCACGGAGGCAATGGCGTCTTAGAACCAGAAAACAGATGCCTTCATGCCAAGCGAATTGGTTGTTGTCGGTGCGCATGCACACGGAACCCAACACCCCACGTTCTGATCCGAGGTGCGTGCATGAGGGACCCCAAGCTGGTAGCTGCCAGCGCAATCGCGTTGGCCGTGACGTTGTTCGCGATCTTCTGGATGAGGCCACTGGCCCGGAAGATCGGACTCGTCGATCGGCCGGACGCGCGCAAGCATCATCGCGGCAGCATCCCGCTGATCGGCGGCCTGTGCTTCTTCCTCGGCACGCTGGTGGGTCTGAGCTACCTGGGTTATTTCGACGGCTTCGTGACGAGCCTGCTGGTCGCCGGTTCGCTGATCGTCGTCGCCGGCGCGCTGGATGACGCCAGCGACCTCAGCGTCACGTCGCGACTGTTGATAGAGGCCGGCGCGGCGGGCCTGGTGATCTTCATGTCGGGCTTCTACGTCCACGACCTGGGCGAGATCATCGACACGCGCCACATCGACATCGGCCTGATCGGCATTCCGTTCACCATCATCGCGGTGATCGGCCTGATCAACGCCTTCAACATGATGGACGGCATCGACGGCCTGGCCGCTTCGATGGCAATGGTATGCATCGCGGCGATGTTGCTGTTCGACGAATCGCCCTGGTCCTCGCCGGGCGTGATGCTGATGCTGCAGGTGCTGTTCGCCGCCCTCATCCCCTACCTGCTGGTCAACCTGGGCTGGCCCGACGGGCGCAAGGTCTTCATGGGCGATGCCGGCAGCACGCTGATCGGCTTCGTGCTGGCCTGGGCCCTTATATATATGAGTCACGCCAAGGTGGGCCGCATGGCTCCGCCCGACGTGCTGTGGTGCGTGGCGCTGCCGGTGATGGATACGCTGGCGGTGATGTACCGGCGCATGCGCATGGGCCGCTCGCCGTTCCGCGCGGACCGCCAGCACCTGCACCACCTGCTGCTCGACACCGGCATGCCCTCGCGCCTAGCGCTGGTGATCATGATCCTGGCCGCCGGTGCGCTGGTGATGCTGGGCTACGGCCTGCGCAACATGCCGCAGTCGGTGGGCCTGGCGGCGTTCGTGCTGGTGCTGGCGCTGCACGTGTGGTGGGTGCCGAAGCTGCTGATGCGCCTGCACGGTCGCTGGCCGACCAAGGTGCCGCGCCCACCGCTGGCCGTGCACACCGCGCCGAACACGCACAGCCACGAGATCTCGTTCCTCGCGGGCCTGGCGCGCTTCGACGACCGCGACGATGCCGTCGACAACGTCGATGCCGCCCCGGCACGCGCTGGTCTCTCCCTGCCGCTGCCGACCATCACCAGCATCGCCGAACGCGACGCGTCCACGGACGAGGCACCCGCACCGGTGCGCGCTTTGTGCGTGCTGTCCGATCCGCCCGATGCCGTGCAGCTGGCGCCGTTGGCGCAGCAGCTCGCGCGCGATGACCGCTTCCAGACCACGGTCTGCGTTGCAGGCGGTTCCGAGCACGACACGCCGCAGGTGCTGCGCCTGTTCGATCTCTCGGCCGACGTCGCCATCGACGTGCCTTCCACCAGCGAAGACCCAGCGCAGATCACGTCCAGCGCGCTGGGCGACATGAAGCGCGTGATGAACGAAGTGCAGCCGGACCTCGTGCTGGTGCCTGGCGATGCACCGGCCTCGCTGGCCGCCGCGCTCGCCGCGCATTACCAGCAGGTGCCCGTGGTGTGCGTGGACGGTGGGCTGTCGCCGCCGACATCGTCCGCGTCCGGCGAGGACCCGGGACGTCGCCTCGCCCGTGCGCTGGCCTCCCTGCATGTTGCATCGAGCCAATCGGCGGGACGCCAGCTGGTAGCCGAAGGCGTACCGGCCGACCGCGTGCTGGTCAGCGGTGCGTCCGCTCCCGACACGCTCAACGCCGTGCTGGCCCGCATGACGCCGGAAAGCGAAGTGGGCCTCGAAATGGCGCAGCGTTACGCGCCGCTGCGCGACGGTCATCCGATGCTGCTGGTGCTCGCCCATGCCACCGACGAATTCCGCGCCGCGCTGCTCGAACGTGCGATGCGCCGCATCGCCTCGCATCGACCGGACGTGGATGTGGTCTGCACAGGCTGCCGCACGTTCGATGCCGATCGCGGCAATGCGACGCCGGACAACCTGCATTACATCGATCCGCCCGATTACCTGTGCGCGCTGCATCTGCTGCGGCGTGCCGACGTCGCGTTCGTCGGTCGCGAACTGCATGCCGAGGCACTGGCGCTGGACGTGGAGCTGCTCGCATTCGAACCGTTGCACGCCCCGGCCGAAGCCCAGGCGCGCGTGCACTTCATCGGCAAGGACGCCGAGGCCATCGCCGAACACGCGCGTCGCCTGCTCAACGACGTGGCGGCGCGGACGGCGGAATCCGGCGGCGTCGCCGACGGGAACAACCAGACCATGGGCGATGCGCAGCTTCGCATCGCCGACGCCTTGGCGGGCCTGCGCCCCGCAGCTCATGCATCCCTGACCCTGTCGCGGGATGCAGGTTCGCCAAACCATGTCGGAATGGATCGCGCGTGGGAGGCCACATGACCCCCGCGATCCCTCCTCCGTCGCTGCACCTGCCTCAGACCGTCCGGTCGTGGGTGCGAACCCTGCGGTGCCCCGCAGCGTTCGTGCGCGACGTTCCGCCCGTCCTGCCCTCCCCCAACGGTAACGAACCATGGCTTCTTACGTGATCAACCGGGCGGATCCGCCCTATGCCGTGCCGCCCGCCGCCACCGCGGCCCGCGAGGACGACATCGACATCCCGACCCTCGTCTCGACGCTGAGCGACAACAAGTGGCCGATCCTGATCGGCACGCTGGTGTTCTTCGTCGCGGCGGTGACCTACGTACTGCTGGCCACGCCCAAATACGAAGCCAACGCCGTGGTGCAGGTGGAAGCGCGTCCGCCGAGCGTGCCCGGGCTGAATTCCAGCAACAACACGCCTGCGCCTCCGGTCGTCGATGCACCGGCCGCGACGGAGACGCAGTTGCTCACCTCGCGCCGCGTGCTGGGGGAGGCCATCGAGCGGCTGAACCTCGATACCGTCGTCAAGCCGGTGCGCATGCCGCTGATCGGCGACAGCGTCGCGCGCGCCAACCAGCGCCTCAATCCCGGCCAGCTCGCTTCGCCATGGTTCGGCCTGAGCAGCTATGCCTGGGGCGGCGAACAGGTCGATATCGGCCGTTTCCAGTTGCCCGAGCATCTGGTCGGCATGAACCTGCAGCTGATCGCGGGCGAGCGTGGCCGTTACACGCTGCTCGATCCTGAAGGCAACACGCTGCTCGAAGGTCGCGTCGGCCAGGTCGCCAGCAACGGCCGCGGCGTGTCGCTGGAAATCGAGCGCCTGGTCGCCAACCCGGGCACGCGCTTCGAACTCAAGCGCCTGAACTCCATGGCGATCATGGGGCAGCTGAAGAACGACATCACCGTGACCGAGCAGGGCCGCAACTCCGGCATCATCGGCATGACCTATGCGCACGCAGATCCGGTGCGTGCCAAGCAGGTGCTCGACCAGGTCACCCAGGCGTACGTGCGCCAGAACGTGTCGCGCAATTCGGCCGAAGCCTCCAAGCGCCTGCAGTTCGTGACCGAGCAGCTGCCCAAGGTGCGCCGTGAACTGGCCGACGCGCAGGCCCGCCTCAACGAGTTCCAGTCGCGCACACGCACCATGGACGTGGGCATGCAGAACCAGGCGCTGCTGAACCAGAGCGTCGCGCTGGAACAGAGCATCCAGCAGCTGCAGGTGCAGCGCGCCGACATCGCCAGCCGCTACACGCCTGAGCATCCGGTGTACCAGTCGCTGATGCGCCAGATCGGCCAGTTCGAGGCCAAGAAGAACCAGATCCAGGGCCGCATCGGCGCGCTGCCCGACACGCAGCAGGGCCTGTTCCGCCTGAACCGCGACGTGGAAGTCATCAACCAGACCTACGCCAACCTGCTCGACCAGGCGCAACAGCTGAACATCGCCGCCGCCAGCGCGGTGGGCAACGCGCGCGTGATCGACCCGGCCGACGTCAACATGGACAGCCCGTCGTGGCCGAAACCGCTGATCGTGATCCCGGGCGCGACGCTGCTCGGCGCGATGCTGATGATCGCCTTCGTGCTGACGCGCCAGATGTTCCGTCGCGGCGTGGAAGACCCGGTCGACATCGAACTGCTGGGCCTGCCGGTGTACGCGTCCATTCCCTTCAGCGCCAAGGGCAAGCAGCTGCAGCCGGGCCAGTACCGTCGCGACGGCCGCCAGCGCCTGCTGGCATTCCGCTCGCCGTCGGACCTGGCGATGGAGGCGTTGCGCACGCTGCGCACCAGCCTGCACTTCGCGCGCTTCGAGATGAAGAACAACATGCTGATGATCTCGGCGCCGTCGCCGGGCGTCGGCAAGACCTTCGTCTGCGCCAACCTTGCCGTGACCATCGCCCAGGCCGGCCAGCGCGTGCTGCTGATCGACGCCGACATGCGCCGTGGCACCGTGCATTCGGCACTGGGCACGCGTTCGGAGAACGGCCTGTCCGAACTCATTTCCGGCCAGATCGATGCCGCCACCGCGGTGCGCCGTGTGCCGGGCACGGACAACCTGTCGTTCATCTCGCGCGGCCGCATTCCGCCGAACCCGTCGGAACTGCTGATGCACGAGCGCTTCCCCAGGCTGCTCGACGAGCTTTCCCGTCAGTACGACATCGTGGTGATCGATACGCCGCCGGTGCTGGCCGTGACCGACGCCGCGGTGATCGGCCACCACGTCGGCACCTGCCTGATGGTGGTGCGCTGGGGCCTCAACCAGCAGCGCGAGATCGCGCTGGCCAAGCAGCGCCTGGAACAGAACGGCGTGGAAGTGCGCGGCGCGATCTTCAACGCGGTGCAGAAGCGTGGCTCCGGCCAGTACGCCTACACCTACTACGACTATCAGCCGGTGCAGGATCCGGCCCCGGCGCGGTGACCCGATGCGAACCCAGATAACGATGTCCCCCTACTACGGCACCCCGGATTTCTCGCGGCTGGTCCGCGCCGGGGAGCCGGCTCCATCGGTCGACGAGGTGTCCGTCGCCGACCTGCTGCTCAACGCGTTCGTGTATCCGCCCTACTCGATCTACGAGGACGTGCGGCTGGTCACCTTCGGCTTCTGCCCGCACGACGACATGCACAGCGCGCCGCGCTTCCATTTCAAGTTCCGCAATGCAGGCGAAGTGCCCGAGCGGGCCGCCAGCGAGCAGGACTGGGTGGGCGTGTACCACCGCCTGCTGTGCGAGGCGGTGGAGCGGACCTGCGCGCAGATGCACTCGCCATGGCTGCTGCAGAGCGGCGGCAAGGACTCCACGACGCTGGCCATCGCCATCGCCGACGCGCGTCCGGACACCACCTGCATCACCTACCTCGGCGGTACCGAGGAAGACGAGGTGGAATCGGCGACGTATGTCGCGCGCACGCTCGGCCTGCGTCATGAAACGCTGGTGTGCGACCCCGGCCGCGCCTACGACCGCTACCTCAACGTGGTCGCGCGCATGCCGCTGCTCACCGCCGACTTCGCCCTGCTCTCCTGCATGGACCTGGGCACCGAGGTCGCCGCGCGCGATGGCGATGGCGTCATCGACGGCCTGGGCGCGGACAGCTACTTCGGTACCCCGATGAGCCGCCGGCAGCACATGCTGCGCGGACTGGCCTGCGGAATGCCGGTGCCCAGCCGCCTGACCGAGATGCCCGGCATCGATCGCAGCTTCAAGCTGTGCTACCTGCTCAGCACGCTGCGCATGAATCCCATCGAGCGCGTGTTCCCCGGTTCGCGCTTCACCGACGAGGAGGTGGACGAACTGTTCGGCCGCCCGATCTCGCACGAGTCGCGCCAGCGCCTGGCACTGTTCAAGGAAGAGATCGACTCGGCGACGAGCGCGTGGGAATGGCGCGACATGTCGACATCCATCGCGGGCTCGGCCGGCGCGTTCGCGAAGGGGCTGTACGCGACCGCCGCCCTTTCGCTGAAGGCCGCCTACCCGTTCTGCGACCTCGCGCTGCGCGAGTGGATCCATCGCGAGGTGCCGCGCTACCAGAAGGTAGACCCGGCCACCGGCCTCAACAAGCTGCTGATCCGCGAACACATCGCCACGCGCTTCGAGCGCCTCCCGTACGTGCAGAGCAAGGGCAGTTTCCGCTTCGACGTGCGCGGCCTGGCCAGGCAGCGGTTCGACGTCGTGCACGATATCTCCAGGAAGACCGCGGACCTGCTGCCCGGGGCTCCCGCATGGCTGGAGCGCAACCGCAAGCGGCTGGACAACAAGTACCACGCATCCCGCTTCTACCTGCTCGCGGTGGTCCTGCCATGGCTGGACGCGGCACGCTCGCAACCCGCGGCCAATGATCCCGGCTTCCAGGCGGCTTCGCCGCAAGCGGCCTATGCCTGATCGGCTGCGTCGCTCATTCACGCAGGCCCTGCTGCTCGCGGCCGTCATCCCCGCGCCGCGCGCATCGGCAACCGCGCGCGCCCGCGGCAAGGGACGCCAGGACGTGCGCCGCCACGGTGCGCGTGGCGACGGCACGCACGACGACACCCGCGCGTTCCAGGACGCGATCGATGCGCTGCCGGCCGACGGCGGAACGGTCGACGTGCCGCCCGGCGACTACCTCATCGACGCGCTGGTCAGCGTGAAGCTGCGCAGCAGGATGCACCTGGCGCTGGCGCCTGGGGCACGGCTGCGGGCAAAGCCGAACGATGCCGAACGCGCGTACGTGATCACCGCCCAGCACCTGCAGGACGTGGAAATCTCCGGCGGCCGCCTCATCGGCGAGCGCGGCGCGCACCGCGGCACGACCGGCGAGTGGGGGCATGGCATCGCGATCCGCGGATGCGACGGCGTGACCATCCGCGACATCCACGTCTCCCATTGCTGGGGCGACGGCATATCCATCGGCAGCACCAAGCATGCGGGCGGGATTCTCCCCAGCAACGACGTCGTGATCGAGCGCGTGCAATGCGTCGGCAACCGGCGTCAGGGCCTGACGATCGGACGGTCGCGTCGCGTGCGCGTCTACGACTCCCACTTCCTCGATACCGGCGGCACGCTCCCGGGCGCCGGCATCGACGTCGAACCCGATCCGGGCGAGATCGCGCGCGACGTGCTCATCGCCCGCTGCGTCATGCGCAACAACGAGGGGCCGGGCGTGGTCCTGTACAAGCACGTGTTCGACGCCACCGTGCGCGACTGCCTGATCGAGTCCAACCGCGCCCACGGCGTGCTGGTGCTGGGCGCCCGGGATTGCGTGATCGAGGAAAACACCATCCGCCTGAACCGCATCTCCGGCGTGGGCGTGCGGCCTGGCGCACGCGAAGTGACCATCGCGCGCAACGAGTTCCACAACAACGGTCCCCGCTCACGCGGATCGAAGCGACATGTGGACATCGCAGAAGCCACCGCGGCGATCCGCGTGAATGCGGACAACCGTTTCCTGAATTGAGCGACGCCTCATTCAGCTTGCGCGGCGGCGAGGCACCTCACGCCGCGCTCTCCGAGTCATGAACTTGAATACGCACGCGCACTGACCGGTTAAGTGCGCTTTCTTTGCACTCGCGCACAGATACGCGAATCGAACCCATCCGTTCATCACCGTCATGGCGGTGTGAGGTATGGTGCGCGTCAGTCACGAACATGATCGTGGCGTGATTGGCAAGCGAAGTCGGCGTGACGACATGGATTTTCGCAGGCCCCCGTTGCCGATTCAGCCAAGGGCTGGCGGCTCGACCTCCACTATCCGGAAACGAACGTGAACGATAACCGTGCCAACAGCGCGGCTGAAATGCCGCGTCGCGAATTCATCCGCAAGAGTCTCGTCCTCACCATTCCGCCCGTGCTCGGCTTTGCCGGCATCGGCAAGGTGCTCGCCGCCGGCGCCACCACCGCTGCCACCTATACCCCGCCGAAGCGTGCCCGCGGCACGGCGAACCGCAATGTCAAGGATTTCGGCGCCCGCGGCGACGGCGCGACCGACGACACCACTGCCTTCCAGGCTGCGATCGACTCGCTGCCCTCCGGCGGCGGCACCGTGTACGTGCCCCCGGGCGACTACGTGCTCGACCCGACCCGCAACGTGCGCCTGCGCAGCAAGATGCACCTGTGGATCCATTCGGACGCGCGCCTGCGCGCCAAGCGCAACAGCGCCGACCGCGCCTACGTGCTGATGGTCTACAAGGTCAGCGACGTGGAAATTTCCGGCGGCCAGATCATCGGCGACCGCCATACGCACCTTGGCACGACCGGTGAGTGGGGCCACGGCATCATGGTGCGCGGCTCCAACCGCGTGACGATCCGCGACATCCGCATCTCGGACTGCTGGGGCGACGGCATGTGCATCGGCGGCGCGATGGTCACCGCCGCACCGAGCATCCCGACCGTCGACGCCGTGGTGTGCAATGTGGTCTCGACCAACAACCGCCGCCAGGGCCTGACCATCGGCTGCGCGCGCAACGTGAAGGTGTACGACTCGGAGTTCAGCAACTCCAACGGCATCGCGCCGGCGGCCGGCATCGATATCGAGCCGGATCCGGATGCCATGTCGACCACCGACACCGTGCACATCGAGAACTGCCTGATCCGCAAGAACGCGGGCAACGGCATCGTCGCCTACAAGCGTGTGGCGAACGTGACGGTGCGCAAGTGCACCATCGAGTACAACGGCGGCTACGGCCTGCTGACGGTGACGGCCAACAAGGGCTACATCGCCCAGAACAGCTTCAAGCACAACTACTTGTACGGCGTGCAGTTCAGCGCCAGCACCAAGTCGTACCAGGTCAGTGGCAACGTGTTCCGCAACAACCACACCCGCCTGCATGGGGTGAACACCACGCTCAACCCGCTACGGAGCATCACCGGCTTCGACACCAGCAAGACCGGCAACGGCGCCCACATCGCCAAGACGCCGGAATGCACCTATATCAAGGTGACGACCAACCAGTACGCGAAGTAAGAGCGTTCCAGCAGGTGTAGAACGACGCGGCCGACGAAAGTCGGCCGTTGTCGTTTGTGGCCTGTGCATGTTTGTGGCGTGGATGTATGTGACGAAAGCTTCATTCGTGCGACAGCACCGCAGCGCTGTTCATGCAGCGATGGAAACGTGATCGCAGCGTAGAGGGTGGCCGGAACCGGCTGGCTACAATCCGGGCGACCTTCCAACACGGACGCACTGCCGTCGCGTCGCCCCAGGATGGAGCGATGCGTGGCCTCCTACGCCGATGCGAGTCGTCTTCTTTGCCAATACCGACTGGTACCTCTACAACTTCCGTCTCTCCACCGCCAACCAGCTGAAGGCACAAGGTGCCGACGTGGTGATGGTTTCGCCTCCGGGCGAATTCGGGGAGCGTTTCGCCGCACATGGCATCCGCTGGACGACGCTTCCGATGGATCGTGCCAGCCTCAATCCGCTGCGCGAGGCGTTCACCATCAAGAGCATGGTGGACGTCCTGCGACGCGAGAAGCCCGACCTGCTGCACAACTTCACCGTGAAGTGCGCCGTGTACGGCGCGCTGGCGGCGCGGCTGGCCGGCGTGCCCGCAGTGGTCAACGCCGTGGCCGGCATGGGCTACGTGTACGCAAGCAACGGCATGAAGGCACGCATGCTGCGCCCCGTCGTCAGTGCGCTGATGCGCGGCACGCTGGGCCATGGCCGCTCGCGCGTGATCCTGCAGAACCCGGACGACGCAGCAGCGCTCACCGAAGCGCGCCTGGTGCCGCCGGAACGCATCCGCGTGATCCGCAGCTCTGGCGTGGATACCGAACGCTTCCGCCCCTGCGAGCCGCCCGACTGCCCGCGGCCCCTGCGCGTACTGCTGGCCGCTCGCCTGCTGCGCGAGAAAGGCGTCGGCGAGTTCGTCGAAGCCTCGCGCATGCTCAAGGAGCGCGGCCGCGAAGTGGAGTTCCTGCTCGCGGGCACGCCGGACCCTGGCAATCCCAGCTCGTTCACGCACGAGGAAGTCGAGCGCTGGCATCGGCAGGGACTGGTGCAGTGGCTGGGACACGTCGACGACATGCCCACGCTGCTGTCCAGCGTCGACGTCATGGCGTTGCCGAGCTACTACCGCGAAGGCGTGCCGCGTTGCCTCATCGAAGGTGCGGCCAGCGGCCTGTGCCTGATCACCACGCCGCTGCCGGGCTGCCGCGAGGTCGTCACGGAACACGGCGTCGATGGAATGCAGGTACCGCCTCGCGATGCGCCGTCGCTGGCGGCCTTGCTGATGCAACTGGATGACGATCGCGATCTCGTGCGCCGCCTCGGCGCGAAGGCGCGCGAGCACGCCGAGCGCCATTTCGACGAGCGCCTGGTGATCCGCCAGACACTGGACGTGTACGAGGAGCTGCTCGATCGGGGCCTGCCCGCACGTTCGGTGGTGGCCGGATGAGTGCGACAGTGAGCACCGAAGGATGGCGCCGTGCCGCAGGCGCGATCGGCCTCCTCTGGCTGGCCACGATGGCGAGCGCGGGCATGGTGTTCCTCGCGCAGTTGCTGCTGGCACGGCGTCTTGGGCCATCCGAGTACGGGTTGTTTGCGTCCTCTCTCGCCACGGTCACCGTAGTTGCGCCATTGGCGGGATTCGGCCTGTCGCAATTCCGCCTGAAGGCCTATGGGACCGAGGGTTGGGCAGCCGATCGCTGGCTTCGGCCGGCGTTTCGTTTTTCGGCCTTCACATGCGTGCTCGCGGTGGGAATCGTCATCGCGTGGGCGCTGCTGGGAAGCGTGGTGGACTCCGAGACGCGCCTCACGCTCGTGTTGTTGACCCCTGTGATCGTCGGGCTGGTCGCCATCGATCTGGTAGGCAGCAAGCTGCGGCTGGAGGAACGTCACAAGGCGTTGGCAGGATGGCAGTTGCTCATGCCCGCCGGACGCCTGGCAGTCGCCGCAACGTTGCTGGCGTTGCCGTTCGCCAGCGCGCACGGAGCGGCGCTTGGTTACGGCCTGGTCGCGTTGCTGATCGCCGCGCTCGCGCTTCCACAGCTCGTGCTGATGCAGCGAGGTGGAATCGAGCTGAAGGGACATGGGCCGCGCCCGGCACTGCCACCGTCGGATCCCGAGCCTGGCGCGCTGCAGCTGTGGTCGCAGGCGTGGGCTTACGGCATGGCTGCGCTGCTGTACCCCGTCTTCTTCCAGGCCAGCACGGTGCTCCTGAAATACCTGGGGAGCAATGCACAGGCAGGCCATTATGGCGTTGCGCTGGCGGTGATGATGGCGGTCTACCTGTTTCCGTCCACCGTCTACCAGAAGTTCCTGCTCTCGCGCCTGCACCGTTGGGCGGTGCACGACAAGCCACGCTTCCGCCGCGTGTATCGCCTGGGCAACCTGGGGATGCTGGGCATGGGCGTGATGGTCGGCCTGGCGCTGGCCGTCGCCGCGCCGTGGCTGGTTCCATTGGCATTCGGCCCGAAGTTCGGCGATGTCGCGGGCTTGCTGATGATTCTTTCGCTGTGCGTGCCCTTGCGTTTCCTTTCGACGGCCGTCGGCTCCGCGCTGCTCACGGAAAACCATATGCGCTATCGCGTGGTCGCCATGCTGCTGGCAACGCTCGTGGCGGTGCTGCTCAACATCTGGGCCATCCCCCGTTACGGTGCCGCGGGGTCCGCATGGGCTACCGTGGTTGCCGAGGCTGCGTTGCTCGGTTCGATGTGGTTCGCCGTGCGCCGCTTCCGTGTGCTGGAGAAGTCGCGATGAGTCGGTTGAAGGTCGGCTTCACCGGCTACTACGGCATGCGCAACTTCGGCGACGACCTGTTCGGAGTGCTGTGCACTGCGGCCGCCCGACGGTACTGGAACGCCGAACCGCTCCTGGTTGGCCCGCGCCTGCACGGAGCCGATGCGCGGGCGACATGGCCGGCACGGTTGCCGATGCACTGGTACGGGTCCACCGGCCATGTCGGCCGGGTTTCGCGTCTGCTCGGCTTCGCACGGGGATTGCGCGAGAGCGATGTCCTCGTGATGGGCGGTGGCTCCGTCATGACGGGACGCGAGTCGTTCCGCAAGCCGATGATGCTCTCGGCGCGCCGCCGCGGCCGCGTCGAACTCGCGGCGGTGGGCGTTTCAGTGGGGCCGTTTGCCGACTCGTCGGGCGAGCGCAGCGTTGCCCAGTTCGTGCGGCAGTTCTCGTACCTGTCGGTGCGCGACCGGCGCTCGTTCGAACTTGCGCAAGGCATGGGCCTGGACCCCATCCTTCATGAAGGGCGCGACCTCGCCGGCTTGCTTCGCGTGCTGTACCCGCCATCGGAGATGCCGACAGCCGCCACGAGCCGCACGTTGCGGATCGGCCTGGCGCCCTGTCGCTACTCCGTCCGGCCCGATCACGCGGCGCCAACGCCCGACCAATGGCAGGACACCGCCGTCGAGGCGCTCGCCCAGCTGTCGGCAAGACTTCCGATACACGTAGTGCTGTTCAGCCTCAACAGCCATCCGCACCACGGCGACGATGCCTTGGCGAACTCGCTGCAGCAGTCGTTGCGCGAAGCGGGCGTCAAGGTCGAGATGCGTCGTTATCGCGGCGATCCGCTCGCCACCGCCCAAGCCATCCGCGGCTGCAATGCGTTCGTGAGCGCACGCCTGCACGGCGCCATCGTCGCCTACCTGACCGATGTTCCGTTCGCCATCGTCGACTACCACCCCAAGTGTCGCGATTTCGCCGACGACATCGCCCTGCCTCGCGATGCGCGCATAACGGAAGGCTCGCACGACGTAGGCGCCTTCAGGGCGATGCTGGAGGAGTTGCTGAACGCGGACGCTCTGCGGGCCGGCCTTTCACCGGACGTATACGCGCAACAGGCCCCTGACATATTCCAATGCGCTCCATGGTCGAACTCGCTCCCCTCCGCACACCGCGCCGCGTGACGGCGCCGCCAGTCGCCACCGCGCCGGTCACGGTGGTGATTCCATGCTTCCGCTGCGCGGACACCATCGCGGACGCGGTGGCGTCCGTCGCCGCGCAGACGCTGCCGCCGCGCCAGGTGGTCCTGGTCGACGACGCCAGCGGTGACGACACCGTCTCGATGCTGCACGCGCTGGCCGCGATGTACCGACCGGGCTGGATCGAAGTGGTCGAATTGCCGCACAACCAGGGCCCGTCGCGGGCGCGCAATGCCGGGTGGGAACGCGCGCGCGAAGAGTACGTCGCGTTCCTGGATTCCGACGACAGCTGGGCGGCGACCAAGATCGAGCTGCAGATGCGCGCTCTGAGGGAGGACCCCAGCATCGCGCTGATCGCGCATCCCACACCCATCCTCGAGCGCGGCGCGCCGCGGCCTCCTGCGCCCCGCAGCGCGCGCACGCGCATCATCGGACGGCGAAGGATGCTGTTCAACAATCCGTTCCCCACGCCGTCGGTCATGCTCCGGCGCGACCTGCCCTTCCGCTTCGACGAGAAGTTCCGCCGAGTCGAGGATTTCCTGCTCTGGGGACAGATTGCGTTTTCCGGTTATCGCTGCGCCAAGCTCGATGCGGATCTTGGCTACGTGCACAAGCCGAGCTTCGGCGCCGGCGGTCTCAGCGGCGACCTGAAGGCGATGCACGTGGCCGGACGTGAAGTTCGTCGCGAACTGCTTCGCCAGGGCTTCGTCAGCCTGCCGGAACATTGCGTCGCACGCACCATCGGCAGCATGCGCAAGGTACGCCATCGGCTGTTGCTGGCCTGGCGGCGGGCCACCCAGGGAGCCTGACATTGAACGCGAGAATCGAAAGCGTGCCATACGCTCCCATCCAGCGCCGCCCTGCGGACGTCTCGGCGTCCGCGGTCCTGGGAATCCTGTTCCTGCTGGCCGTCGCGGCCTTTGGCTGCTGGCTGGTCGGCACCCGCTCGCCCGACATCGGAACGGATACCCACACCTACGCAGGCTTCTTCGAGGGCGTGCAGGTGCTGGGAGCCGAGACCCGGCTGGAGCCGGGCTTCGTCTACCTGACCTACCTGCTCTACAAGCTCGATGTCGGCGTCATCGGCTACCAGACGGCGCTGTTCGCGCTGCTGCTGGGCACCGTGGTGGTGTCCACCCGGCGCTACTTCGACTTCCTCGGCGGCACGCGCGGCTACCTGACGTTCCTTGGCGCGGCGACGATGATGCTCTTCATCTCGCCGATGTTCGTCAACGCGTCAATCAACGGTGTACGCCAGGGCCTTTCAGCGCTGCTGGTGTTCACCGCGCTGCTGTCGTTCCAGCAGCGGCGATGGGGGCGCTTCTTCGTGTATGGCGCCATCGCCAGCAGCTTCCATCTGTCGTCGATCCTCTACCTGCTGTTCGCCCCGGTGCTGCTGTTCGGGACCAGGATGCAGCGTGTGATCGCGGCGCTGGCGTTCCTGATGTACGTCAGCGGCATCTCCATGGCACTGGTCCGGATGCTCATTCCCCCGTTGTACGAGGTGGTGATGACGTACACCGCGACCTCGCGGTTCGATCCGGGTGTCCGCATCGACTTCGCCGTGTTCTCCATCTTCTGGTATCTGCTTCCCTATGGACTCGGGTCCCTGGTGCGCACCGAGGTCCGGCAGAAGATCAGGGAAAGCACCGCGGTCTACCTCGTCATGCTGCTGCCGTTCTTCGCGGTCGGCTGGGGATACTTCTCCAACCGCTACCTGCTGCCCGCGTGGCTGGCGGCGTCCCTGATCCTCGCGGCGATGATCATGTACAGCCGGGTCCCGCTGCTGCGCCATCCCCTGATCCTCCGCTTCGGCCTCCTGCTTTCATGCGTAGTGTTCTACTACTACGTCAACAACGAAATCGTCATCTGAGGAAGCGCACCCACGCATGCAGTCCCTGCAGAAGATCGCGGTCGCACTGACCTATCCTCCTGCCCTGACCCTCGTACTTCTTCTCGTGGCGTTGTTGCTGGCGTTGCTGCGCTGGCGTCGTGCGGGCCTGACCCTGGCCGCACTGGCGCTGGCATGGTCCGGCATCCTGTCGATACCGATGGCTTCCGACGCGGTTCGCGGAGTGCTGGAGCGCCAGTACCCGTCGGTCGACGAGGAACACCTGCCTGCGGCGGATGCCATCGTCGTACTCGGCGGCGGCATGGGTTATCGCTGGGTCAATCGCCCTGGCGTGACCGCGGAAGACCTGGGCAGCAGCCGCCTGGCCGCAGGCGCGCGTGCCTGGCTGGCCGGACGCGCGCCCACGGTCGTGCTGTCCGGCGGTGGCGACAACGGCGGCGATGAGGATGCGAGCGAAGCGCGGCGCATGGCCAGTGCGATACAACGCCTTGGCGTGCCTTCGTCTGCCTTGATCCTGGAATCGAAGAGCCGCAACACGCGCGACAACGCGCGCTACACCGCGGCACTGGCGGAACAGCATGGGTTCCATCGCGTGCTGCTGGTGACCTCGTCGTTGCACATGCCGCGCGCCGTGTTGCAGTTCCGTAACGAAGGCGTCGACGTGATTCCCGTGCCGGTGCGCGAAGGCGCGAAACGGAACACCTTCAGGCAGCAATGGGTGCCGTCGCGCCGTGCGTTGTGGCGCAGCGGTCGCGCGATCAAGGAATTCGGCGCGATCGTGATGGCGCGTCTACAGAACTGAACGACGCTGCATGCACTTCAGCAACGTCGACGTTCGCGTTGCTGAATGTTTCCGCACCGTTCACGCCTGTCCTCACGCGATCTGCGCCTGTGGCCGCTTACGCTCCTCCTGCGATGGCATTGCGTGAAGGACTCCGCAGCCACGTATTAATTCCAAGCCGTTTACGTTGATCGGCACGTCGACCATGGATGCGTGACGATGGCATCGGGCGATGCCTGCCACGAACCTGAGGGCCATGCATTGAAGACGCTCATTCTTGCCTGCTCGGTCGTAGTGGCGACCGTCACAGCCGGTTGCACCGGCCAGCACATGACGCGCAGCTCGCTCAACGATCCGCGCTTCGCAGGGGGCGAAGTGAAGATGGTTCCGATCACCCAGGAGGTGATCGCCGCACCGCCGCCGCGCGCCGTCATTGCGCCGGAGTTGCTCGAATTCCGCGGCGAGGCGTACAAGATCCAGCCCGGAGACACGCTCATCGTTACCGTCTGGGATCATCCGGAACTCACCACGCCTGCGGGCAACCAGCAGCAGGCCGTGACCAACGGTCGCCTGGTGCAGCCCGATGGCACGTTCTACTTCCCGTACGCCGGCAAGCTCAACGTCACCGGCATGACCATCGAAGACCTGCGCAGCACGCTCACCACGCGTCTGGCCAAGTACCTCACCAATCCGCAGCTCGACGTCAACGTCGTCGGCTTCGGCAGCCGTGTGGCGCTGCAGGGCGCATTCGAGGACACCACCCCGCAGGAACTGACCACCGTGCCGCTGACGCTGTCGCAGGCCATCGGCCGCGCCCGCGTCGACGTCGCGCAGGCGGATCTTTCCGGACTGGTGCTGACGCGTGACGGGCGCAACTATCCACTCGACCTGGATGCGCTCAACCGCAACGGCAACATCGCCCAGGACATCTACCTCAAGCCCGGCGACCGCATCTTCCTGCCGTTCAACGATCGCAAGGAGGTCTACGTCGTCGGCGAAGTGGTGCGCCCGCAGGCGATCACCTTCAAGACCACCGACATCACGCTCAACCAGGCGCTGGGCCGCTCCGGCGGCCTGAACCCGATCACCTCGAAGGGCGAGTCGGTGTACGTGATCCGCGGCATCGAGGACATGCAGCAGCAACAGCCGACCGTCTACCAGCTTGACGCGAAGTCGCCGGTGGCCTTCGCCCTGGGCGACCGCTTCCGCCTCAAGCCCGGCGACGTGGTCTGGGTGGGCCCGGCCGGCATCACGCGCTGGAACCGCTTCCTGTCGCAGCTGTTGCCGTTGTCTTCGCTCGTGACCAACGCGGCATCGGCACAGTACGACATCGAGCGCTGAGGCAGCCGGACCATCCGGCCCGACCACCAACGCGCATTGGGACACCGGCGGCCGGAGGGCCGCCGGATTTTTTTGCGCGCATCGCATCGCGATGTCGATTGGCGACTCACTGGTTCGTCGCCTGGGAAACGGGGCATCCTGCCCCGGCCCCAAGGAGACGTCCCAATGCTGGAGCTGTACGCCCACCCGTTCTCTTCCTACTGCCAGAAGGTGCTCACCGCGCTGTACGAGAACGGCACGCCATTCGAGTGGAAGCTGCTGGAGTCCCCGGACTGCGAGGCCTGGCAGGAACTGGCACGCATGTGGCCCGTGCAGCGCTTTCCGGTGCTGGTCGACGACGGGCGCATGGTGGTCGAAGCCACCTGCATCATCGAGCACTTGCAGCTGCACCATCCGGGCCCGGTACGGCTGATACCGGAAGACCCGCGCGAGGCATTGGAGGTGCGGATGATGGACCGCTTCTTCGACCAGTACATATCGACGCCGCAGCAGAAGGTGGTGCTCGACGCCCTGCGCCCCGAGGCTGCGCGCGACGCCTACGGTGTCGCGGAGGCGCGCACCATGCTGGAACGCGCGTACGGGTGGCTGGATGGCGTGCTGGGCGGCCGCGAATGGGTCGCCGGCGCGAGCTTCAGCCTGGCCGATTGCGGCGCGGCGCCGTTCCTGTTCTACGCGGACTGGACGCATCCGATCGGCGAGGAATTCCCACGCGTGCGCGCCTACCGGCAACGCCTGCTCGCGCGTCCCTCGTTCGCGCGGGCGGTGGAGGAAGCACGGCCGTATCGACCGTTCTTCCCACTGGGCGCGCCCGACCGCGACTGAGGCATCATGGCTGGCCCGCAACCACCCTGAGGCTGCATGGTCACCCTGATTGCCATCTGCGCCGTCATCACCCTGTTCGCAGGCCCGGCCTGGCTTGGCATCAGGGGCTGGCTGCGCGCACGACGGGACTTGCCATCTTCTGCGTCTGCGGCTTGGGACTGGACGCGCGTGTTCGTATCCGCCCTGCTCTACACGCTGGCCTTCAACCTGACGTTCTTCGTCCAGGAGCTGTTTCTGGTGTTGCCCAAGGCGCTGACGCCCGGCCTGCATCCGACGCTGTTCCACAACAACCATCGATGGGAAGGCCAGCACGAGCTGGCCTCGCTGTTCCAGGGCACGGGGGCACTGGCAACGGCGCTGGTCGGTCTGGCCTGCCTGCTGGTGGTGCGAGGCACCGCGACCAACTCGATGCAGTTCCGCCTGGGGCTGCTGTGGATGGCCTACTGCGGTCTGTTCATGGCGCTGCCGCAGGTGGTGATCGGTGCGCTGAGTTCCGGCAGCGACGTGGGCATGGCGATGGAGTACCTGCAGTGGTCGCCGGCCGTGAAGACGGTGGCGGCGCTGCTGGCCCTGATCGCGATGCCGCTGCTGGCGCTGGCGATGGTGCGTCCGGCGCTGGCGCTGGCCGAAGCGGATGGCGAGATCGCGACGGCGCGCGCGCGTGCGAGCGTGATGCTGCAGTTCGTCGTGCTTCCGGCCGTGATCGGCACGGCCCTGGTCATCCCGTTCCGCGTGCCGCGCGAGCTCATTGAGGTGGTGCTGCTGCCGGTGCTGGTGATGCTGGTCGGCGTGCCGTGGATGCTCGCCGGCGCGTGGCGCGTGCGCGATGCCGTCGCCTCCGGACGCCGCGTCGAGTCGTTCGTGCTGCCGCTGCTGGCGGCCATCGCGCTGCTGCTGGTGTTCCAGCTGCTGTTGCGCCCGGGCGTGGAGTTCTAGCGCGGCCGCAGCAAGCGTTACGGAATGCCGGCAACCGCGGGCACCGGCGTGCGCGCGGCGCCGATGGCCTGTGCGCGCCCGCTCTGCGCAGACTGAAGCGCGCGTCAACGCAACGCGCTGCACTCTTCTCGGTGCGCTTACGCGTGCATGCGGACACTGGACGCTCCCCCGCACTGCACAGGAGCCCGCGATGGCCGTTCCCGAATACCCGCGCCCGCCGTTCAAGCCGCAGCAGCAGCCCTTCCCGGGCAAGACGGAGAAGATGGATCCGCGTCCCGACCACGGCGAACGCAGCTATGTCGGCCATGGCCTGCTGAAGGACAAAAAAACGCTGATCACCGGTGGCGACAGCGGTATCGGTGCGGCGGTGGCCATCGCGTTCGCGCGCGAAGGTGCAGACGTGGCCATCGTGCACCTGCCCACCGAGAAGGACGATGCACAGCGCATCGCCGAGCAGATCCGCGAGGCCGGCATGCAGGCACTGACCATCGCCTGCGACATCAGCGATCCGCAGCAGGCGCAGGAGATGGTCGAACAGGTCGTTGCCGACTTCGGCCGGATCGACGTGCTGGTCAACAACGCCGCGTACCAGCGCTACTTCCATTCGCTGGAAGAGATTACGCTGGAGGAATGGAACAAGACCTTCGCCACCAACGTGCACGCGCCGTTCAACCTGGTGCGGCTGGCGACGCCGCACATGCCCGAAGGCGGCTCGATCATCAACACCGCCTCGGTGCAGTCGAAGAAGCCCACGCCGAACATCCTGCCGTACGCGGCCACCAAGGGCGCCATCGCCAACATGACGCTGGGCCTGGCCGGGCTGCTGGCCGAGAAGAAGATCCGCGTCAACGCGGTTCTGCCCGGGCCGATCTGGACGCCCTTCATCCCGGCCGGCATGGACGAGGAGGAAGTGAAGACCTTCGGCGAGGACGTGCCGTACAAGCGGCCAGGCCAGCCGGCGGAACTCGCCTCGGCGTACGTGATGCTGGCCGCCGACAGCGCCAGTTACACCTCAGGCGCGCTGCTCACCATTTCCGGCGGCGCCGCGATGCTGTGATGGTCGCCGCGGCCTGCGCGGGGGGCGAGCGATGAACGTGTTCTCGCCCTCCGCCACCCTGCCCGCGCCGGTCTGGGTGCGCGACTGGATGGATCTGATCGTGCCGCTGGGCGAGGCGGCTCTGATCCTCGTTGCCGCATGGGTGCTGCGCGCATTGCTCCGCCGCATCCTCAACCGCCTGTGCGGCCGTTACGAGCTGCCGCCGGAACTGGCCATCGGCGCGCGACGCGTGCTGGGCACGCTGATCTACATGGCCGCGGCGCTGCTGATCCTGGAGCGGCTGGGCGTATCCGGCGCGGTGCTCTGGACGGCGCTGACGGGGTTCACCGCGGTGGCGGCGGTGGCGTTCTTCGCGGCGTGGAGCGTGCTGTCGAACATCTTCTGCACCTTCCTCATCCTCACCGCGCGCCCGTTCCGCCTGCACGACCACATCGAACTGATCGAGAACGGCGAGAAGCCCGGCCTCAAGGGGCGCGTCATCGACATCAACCTGATCTACACGACGCTGCACGAGAAGCGCGACGACGGCAGCGACACCACGCTGCAGATCCCCAACAGCCAGTTCTTCCAGCGCACGATCCGGCGCTGGCGGGGCGACCCCGCGCCGGACGCCTGAAGCCCAGGCAACTCCTGCCCGCGCGCGAAAAGCTTGCAGGCCGTCTGCGCGCGGCCGCGCCATGAGCCGGCGCATCGCTGGCACGGCCCCTGCGTGTCCTCCATGCCCCCGCGAGGAGGACGCCATGCGTGTGCACCATCTCAACTGCATTTCGACCTGCCCGCTGGGCGGGCGGCTGATGGATGGCCGCAGCCGCGGCATCGTCGAGCGCGGGGTGCTGGCGTGCCACTGCGTGCTGGCGGAAACCGACCGCGGACTGGTGCTCATCGACACGGGCTTGGGGCTGCGTGACGTGGCCGATCCGCGAAATCGCCTGAGCCGCTTCTTCCTGTTCCTGCTGCGTCCGGAGTTCCGCGAGCAGATGACCGCGGTGCGGCAGATCACGCGGCTGGGCTTCGATCCACGCGACGTGCGCCACATCGTGCTGACGCACCTGGACTTCGACCACGCCGGCGGCCTGGACGATTTTCCGCAGGCGCAGGTACACATGCTCGCGCAGGAACGCGACCACGCGCTGATGCAGAAGACGTGGCTGGACCGCCAGCGCTTCCGTCCGCAGCAGTGGTCCAGCCAGCCGCGCTGGCACACCTATCCGTCCGACACGGGCGGACGCTGGAACGACCTGGACTGCGTGCGCGAACTCGACGGCCTGCCGCCGGAGATCCTGCTGGTGCCGCTGCCGGGCCACACGCACGGCCACAGCGGCGTGGTCATCGAACACGGCCAGGGCTGGATGCTGCTGGCCGGCGATGCGTACTTCCACCATCGCGAGATGGACTCGCATCCGTACTGCACGCCGGGGCTGCGCTTCTACCAGTGGATGATGGAAAAGAACCGCAAGCTCCGCCTGGCCAACCAGCAGCGCCTGCGCACGCTGGCGCATCGCCATCCGCAGGACGGGCTGGTGTTCTGTTCGCACGACGTGACCGAGTTCGAACGCATCTCCGGCCAGTCGGTGCGCGTGCCGGCGCAGGCTTTCGCCGACGCGCAGGGCCCCACCATCGTCGGATAGAGCGCGGAAAAAAGACGGGCTTCGCGCAGCGGCGAAGCCCGTCCGGAGTGGCCGTCAGTCCGCGGCCGATTCCTCGACGTAGCGCTCGCGCAGCTTGACCGGTTCGACTGTGGCTTTCGCCTTCGCCTGCTCGCGCTTGCGGATCCACAGGTTGATCATTTCCACGAATACCGAGAACGCCATCGTCGTGTACACGTAACCCTTCGGGATATGCAGGCCGAAGCCGTCGGCGATGAGCACCAGGCCGATCATGATCAGGAAGCTCAGCGCGAGCACCTTCACGGTCGGATGGCGTTCGACGAATTCGCCGATGGGCCGCGCGAACATCAGCATGAAGACGATGGAGATGAGGATGGCCGCGACCATCACCCAGCGCTCGTCCACCATGCCCACCGCGGTGATGATGGAATCCAGCGAGAACACGATGTCGAGGATCATGATCTGCATGATCACCGAGGTGAAGCTGGCCTGCGCCACACTGCCGGCGGTGACGTGCTCGCTGGCGCCCTCGAGCTTCTGGTGGATCTCGTGCGTCGCCTTGGCGATCAGGAACAGGCCGCCGCCGATCAGGATCAGGTCGCGCCACGAGAACGGATGGCCGAAGACCGAGAACAGCGGAGCGGTCAGCCCGACGATCCACGCGATGGTGAGCAGCAGGCCCAGCCGTGTCACCGCGGCCAGCGTGATGCCCAGCCGTCGCGCCTTGTCGCGCTGATGCGGGGGCAGTTTCCCCGCGAGGATGGAGATGAAGATGATGTTGTCGATGCCGAGCACCAGCTCGAGCGCCGTCAACGTCGCCAGTGCGATCCAGATTTCAGGATTGAGTAGGGTTTCCATTCAACGTCGGGCCTGGGTGGACTGAGGCCACGGCGCAGGGACCCAACGGATTCGCTGGACGTACCTTCGCCGTGGAGCGGCGAAGGTCTTGCCCACAGGCCGAAAGGCCTGCTGCTGCACCGGAGGACGAATCCTCGTAGTGACGGCGACAGCACGCGAAGCTACTCCCCTTCAGGGCATGGATGCTAGCACGGGCGCGCGTCAGGTCCATGACAGCGCCCGCGCGGTGTTCAGGCATGGCGCGCACTCAGGCGGCGCAGGCGCAACTGGTGCTCCGCGCGATCGGCGCGGCCGGGACGGCGCGCATCCTCGCGCCGCGGCAGGACGACCACGCGTGGCGCGCGGGGACGGGGTGGCGACGAAGCGCCGATGACGGGCTTGCGGGTGCTCATGCGGGGGAACCCTGTCTTGCTGGAGGGACAGCATCAGGGTCGCGAGGTTAAGCCGTGGCGAAGCCGGCATCGTCGCGACGTCACGACCCACGACCCTGTCGCCATGACGAGATAACCCGCGCTCATGACGCTTGCATGGCAACACCGCGCGACGGGCGCGGACGCGGATTCAGAAGCGCCGCGCCACCGCCAGCAGCACCATCGAAGTGCTGTCGGTGCCTGCTTCCACCAACGGACTGTCCTTCAGTTCGTCGGGCAGCGAGCGGTACTGCGCATTGGCCGAAAGCATCCAGTTCTGCCCCAGCGGCATGTACACGCCCAGTACCGCGTACGGCACAAGCGCCTCGCCCGGCCGGTACGCGACGACACCGCGCGCGATCTCCTCGTCCAGCGTGCCGTAGTAGTAGTTCGCCATGTCGCTGGACAGCAGGTTGGCACCCACGCCGGGCGTGATGGCCACCTTGCCCGCGCGGAACGGGTAACGGTATTCCAGCGAGGTCTGGTAGCCGCCGCTGGCATCGGTGATGTCCGCGCGCGCGTCGAACTCCACCTCGCCGGCCGCGCTGCGCAGCACCACGGCGACGCCGGCATCGGCGCTGTCGTCGCGGTCGGACAGCAGGTCGCGGTCCACGCCGCGCTCGGCCAGCTCCGCGCGACCGAAGTCGTCCGCGTCCAGCCCGTCGAACCGGCCGGCGATGAAGCCGCTGACCACCAGGTGATCCCGCTCGACCAGCCGGTAGCCGATCGTGGCGCCACGCAGGTAGAAGCGCTCGCCCTCGAAGCCCACGTAGGGAATCGCCAGCGTGCGGGTGCCCTCGCCTGCGAACTCGCTGTTGCGGACCGCGCCGCCCAGCCCCAGGCTCCAGCGCGGCAGTTCGGCGCGCGTGACGGCGACGCTGGGCGCCTCCTGTGCGGACGTAAGGCTCGGCAACGACAGCAACAGCAGGACCGGCAGGCAGGCGTGCTTCATGGGTGGGGCTCGTGTGGGGTGCGCGCAGACTGAGGGCGGCTGTTTAAGAAGCGATTAAGGACGGCGGCTGCCGGCTCGCACTCGGCATCGCTATAACGCTCACTTCGTCACAGGATCGACATGGACGTGCTGGCTACCCTCGTCGCGCTCCAGTTGCTGATGCCGCTCTGGGCGGTGCTCGCCTCCCCGCTGCTGCTGGCCTCGTGGTGGCTGCTGCGCATGCTGCGCCGACATCGGGTGCGCTCGCCGTGGGCGATGCTGGCGTTCGCGACGGCGTTCTCGCTGCTGGGCGCACCGATGCCCACGCCCATCATCACCATCCTGTATCCACACGCGCTGATGCTGATGGGGCCGGAAAGCCCACTCGCTGAACGCTTCCCCGAAATGCAGATTTGGCGGCTGTGGTCGCTGGCGATCACCTTCGTGGTCGCCTTCGTGCTCGCCTGGCTGGTGTTGCGCACCGAGACGCAGTCCGACGCGCACGAACCCGCCTAGCTTGCGCGCAGCTTCCGGTACACGCGCGCGATCGCCTGCGCGCTGCGCGATGCGTCGTCCTCGGTGGTCGCCCAGTTGGACACCGAAATGCGCATGGCGCCCTGTCCCTGCCAGGTGGTGCCGCCCAGCCAGCAGGTGCCTTCGCGCTGCACGCCATCGATGACGGCGCGCGTCAGCTCGTCGCTGTCGCCGAAGCGCACCAGCACCTGGTTCAGCGCCACCTCGTTGAGGATGCGCACGCCGTCCTCCTTCGCCAGTGCGTCCGCCATCTGCCGCGCGCGTGCGCAGCAACGGTCGACCAGGTCCTGCACGCCGTCGCGCCCCAGCGCGCGCAGCGTGGCGTACACCGGCACGCCGCGCGCCCGTCGCGAGAACTCCGGCACCCAGTCCACCGCATCGCGCTCGGCGCCCTGCGTTTGCACGAGGTAGGCGGCGACGGAAGTCATCGCGGCACGGTGCGCGGCGGCGTCGCGCACTATCGCCACGCCGCTGTCATAGGGCACGTTGAGCCACTTGTGCGCGTCGGTGGCCCACGAATCGGCCAGTTCGATGCCATCGGCCAGGGCACGATGCCGCGCACTGGCGCGCGCCCACAGGCCGAACGCACCGTCGACGTGCAGCCAGGCGCCACGCTCGCGTGCAAGGCGGCCGATCTCGGCCAGCGGATCGAATGCGCCGGTGTTCACGTTGCCCGCCTGCGCGCAGACGATGACCGGGCCTTCCAGCGTGGCGAGCACGTCACGCAGCGCATCGGCGTCCATGCGCCCCTGTTCGTCGGTCGCAACGCGGTGCACCGAACGCGTGCCCAGCCCGAGGTAACGCAGCGCCACGTCGATGGTGATGTGCGCCTCCACCGAGGCCACCACGTGGATGCGCGGCGCGCCGATCAGTCCGTCGGCTTCCACGTCCCAGCCGGCGCGTTCCAGCACGGCGTGGCGCGCGGCCGCCAGGCAGGTGAAGTTGGCCATCTGGCAGCCGGTGACGAAGCCCACGCCGGATTCGCGCGGCAGGTCGAACAGGTCCAGCAGCCATTGCGCGGTCACTTCCTCCAGTACCGAAACCAGCGGCGAGATCGCGTAGATGCCGGCGTTCTGGTCCCACGTCGACACCAGCCAGTCCGCGGCCAGGGCCACCGGATACGCACCGCCGATCACGAAGCCGAAATATCGCGGCGAGTTGCAGGCCACCGCACCCTGCTCGGCGTTCTCGGCCAGCAGGTCGATCACCTCGCCGCCTTCATCGCCCTGTTGCGGCAAAGGCACGTGCAGCGCGGTCAGCAGCTCTTCGCGGCTCGCTCGCGCACCGACGTGGCGGTCGGGCAGGCGGCGCAGGTAGCGGCCCGCATGCGCGCCGGCCCTCTCCAGGTATTCATCGAACACGGCGGACTGGAAGCGGTCTGTGGCCATGGCTCTCCTCCGTAGACCGGCCCGAGCATAAGCCACGCCGGATGCGCGTCCCGTCAGGCGCGCTGCAGGCCAATCGCGCAGTACGCTGCACGGCAGTGCCCGGCATGGAGACGCCCGATGGCCAAGCACCCCGCCCCGCCCGCCGCCGTGGTGGAACGCCTGCGACTGGTCTGCCTGGACCTGCCGGAGGTGGTCGAGGAAGCGGCATGGACCGGCACGCGCTGGTGCATCGCGCGGCACAACTTCGCGCACGTGGTGATGATCGCCGACGGCTGGCCGCCGGCATACGCGAAGGCCGCCGGAACGCCCGGGCCGGCCTGCGTGCTGACGTTCCGCACGCCTCGTCCGGCCGTCGACATCCCACGCCTCGCACGTAAGCCCTACTTCCTGCCGCGCTGGTGGCCCGACATCGCCGGCATGACGCTGGACGCGGACACCGAATGGGACGACGTCGAGCAACTCCTGCTGGCCAGCTATTGCACGCTGGCGCCGAAGGGGCTGGCGCGACGGGTGATGGCCGAGCGCGGCTGAGCGACGGGCAATCCGATGGCCATGGCAGCGGCTATATTCCGCCGGTCGCCCGCAGGATCGTTTCGTGGAACCAACGCAGACACAACGGACCGGCTTGAACGTTCCCTGGCGCTACCTGCTGCTCGTCGTGGTGCCGCTGGCCGTCGCGGTGCTGCTGACGCGCATCGAGGCTCCGTCGCTGCCGCTCGCCAACATTCAGCCCGGAGCCGCCGCCCACGACACGCTGACCTCACCGCTGTCGCGCTTCCTGATGCAATTGCTGGTGGTGCTGTGCATCGCCAAGGGGGCCGGCTGGCTGCTGCGCCGCCTGGGCCAGCCCGCTGTGATCGGCGAGATGGCGGCCGGCCTGCTGCTCGGGCCGCTGCTTCTGGGCGCGGTCTGGCCGGAAGGACAGGCTTGGCTGTTCGCGCCGGAAAGCCTGGGCACGCTGGGACTGGTGAGCCAGCTCGGCGTGCTGATGTTCCTGTTCGTCGCCGGTGCGGAGCTGGAGCTTTCCACTCTGCAGGGCCGTCGCAGCCTGGCGGTGCTGGTCAGCCACGCGGGCATCGCGCTGCCATTCCTGTGCGGTGTGCTGCTGGCCTTCGCCCTGCACGCGGAGCACGCGCCGGCCGGCGTCGGCTTCGGCAGCTTCGCGTTGTTCATGGGCGTGTCGCTGAGCATCACCGCGTTCCCGGTGCTGCTGCGCATCCTGACCGACCGCGGCATCGCGCATACCGACCTGGGGCGCATCGCCATCGCCTGCGCGGCACTCGGCGACGCCAGCGCCTGGTGCCTGCTGGCGGTGATCGTCGCGACCGTGCAGTCCACCGGCTGGGGTGGCGCTGCGCTGAGCCTGGTGGGCACGCTGGTGCTCGCAGCGGCCGTGCTGACGCTGGCGCGGCCGTGGATCTCGCGCCGCGAAATCCGTCCCGAACTGGAAGGACGCAGCCTGATCTGGCTGCTGCTGTTGGCGCTGGCCTGCGCGCTGGTGACCGAACTGCTGGGCATCCACGCCCTGTTCGGCGCCTTCCTGGCCGGCATCGCGGTGTCCGGCAACGCGCGTCTGCGCCAGTTGCTGATCGAACGCGTCGAGCCGTTCGCCATCTCGCTGCTGCTGCCGCTGTTCTTCGCGATGACCGGCCTGCGCCTGCGCGTGGACGGCTGGCAATCCAGCGATCTGCTGCTGGGCGCGGTGGTCATCGTGGTCGCCACGCTGGGCAAGGGCGTGGGCACATGGCTCGCCGCACGCAGCGCCGGCATGCCCCGGACCGAGGCGCTGCGCCTGGGTGCGCTGATGAACACGCGCGGCCTGATGGAGCTGATCGTGCTGAACCTGGGCTACGAGCTCGGCCTGATCGGCGACCGCCTGTTCGCGGTACTGGTGGTGATGGCGCTGGTGACCACAGCGATGACGGGCCCACTGCTGGACCTGATCGAATGGCGCGCGGCGCGCAATCGTCACTGACCGCGCCTCGCTGGCCTCATACGCGCTGGCCCGTACGTTGCAGCCCGTGTGTGTCAGCCCGTACGCGCTTGCTCCGTGCGCGCTTGCACCATCCGCTTTTGCTCCTGGCTCGTCATCCCCGCGAAGGCGGGGATCCAAGGACTTTCCACGCTTTACCGGTGCTCATCTGCAGCGAGAGTGCCTCGCCGTTGGTTGTCATTCCCGCGAAGGCGGGCTCCGCTGTACTTCGGCGTAGCCGAACATCCAGGGACTTTTCACGCTTTGCTGTCGCTTCGCTGTTGCGTTGCTGTTGCACTTGAACAGCCAAGCACGTCGCTAGACCCGTAGGGCGTCGCACATGGATGTGCGGCGCTGAGCAAGGAGGCACGGAGTGAGGGCGATGCGTGCTTGCGAGCCACTGGCTCGCGCACTGCCCGAACGCCCGCACCGCAAGTGCGGGCCACGTGGCCAAGGCCACGTCCGACTTGCGGGGCGCCAACTCCCTTCCGGTCGTGGGATTGCTGTGTCGGGGAAGACCCTTTCTTTGGGTTACGTTTTTGACCGAAGGGAATCCAGTCGGACTTTGGGTCTAGCAAAGAAAAGTGACCCGGCTTTAGACGGACGGAAGCTTTGGCTCTTTCGTTCCGGAGACGCGCACGGTAAAGCGTGAAACGTCCCTGGATTCCCGCCTTCGCGGGAATGACGAGCAAGAGCTGAAGCAGAGATATGGCGGCTGCGTTGTTGCTGTTGCTCCCGAACAGCCAACGCTTCCCCCACGAGGCGCCCGGCAAAGCGTGAAACCTCCCTGGATCCCCGCCTTCGCGGGGATGACGAGCCAGAGCGTGACCGCTGGTGCCGTCCTGCCACCACCCGGGCTCGCCCGATAGGTCAGCGCTTCAGACCTCCGGCTCCTCGATCTGCCGCACCTCGCATTCCAGGTTCCACTCGTCGCCGTGCACCTGCAGGAAGCGGCGCGTCAGCTCCTCGGCTTCGTCCAACGAATCGGCCTTCAGGATCGCGTAGCCGCCGATGACTTCCTTGGTCTCGGTGAACGGACCATCCACGGTGGACATCTTTCCGTTGTGCAGCCGCACCCGCCGGCCCTGCGAGGTAGGTTGCAGGCCCGCGGTGTCGAGCAGCGCGCCGGAGCGCCGCAGTTCCTCGATCAACCGGGTCATCTCGTCGATCAGGCGCTGGCTGGGCACCTGCCCGGTGTTCTCGTTGATGCGGATCATCGAGAGGAATCGCATGGGATCTCCTTGTGGCGAAGCCCGCCCGCCGGCGACACCGGCGTGGAAGCGCACTTCTGCAGGGACGACGAACGGGCGGTGGGTGGATCGACATTCGGCGGATCGACATTCGGACCGGGTCACGCCGGGCGTCCGCGCCGCTCCGCTATGCTGCGGCCTTTCGCTGCCATCCTCCCGACCGATGACACTACCCGCGCACGTTCGCCTTTGCGCCTTCGCCCTGCTCCTGCTGGTGGCCAGCACCGCCGCCCAGGCCGCCGGCACGTACTTCCCACCGCGTGGCGACTGGGCACGCATCGATCCGGCACGTGCGGGCTTCGACCCGGCAAGGCTGAAGGAGGCGGTCGAGTTCGCGCAGGCGCACGACGCGCCCGAACCGCGCGACCAGTCGCTCTCCCTGGCGCAGAGCTTCGGCACCAGGGAGCCCTACTTCGAAGGACAGCTGGGCCCCACCGCGACGCGCGCGCCGATCAACGGCCTCATCGTCCATCGCGGCCGCGTCGTGGCCGAGTTCGGCGACACCCGCAGCGTGGACATGAGCCACAGCGTCACCAAGACCTTCCTCAGCACCGTCGTCGGCGTGGCCTGGCAGCGCGGGCTCATTAAGGACACCGACGATCGCGTCGCCGACTACATGCCGCGCGACGTCGACCTGTTCACGTCCGAACACAACGCGCCGATCACCTGGGAGCACCTGCTGCGCCAGACCAGCGACTGGCAGGGCACGCTGTGGGGTCGGCCGGACTGGGCCGACCGGCCGAGCGGCCCGCAGGAGCAGTGGCCCAACCGTGCACGCCATGCGCCGGGCAGCTTCTACATGTACAACGACGTGCGCGTGAACGTGCTCGCGCTGGCCGCGCTGCAGGTGTGGCGCCGGCCGCTGCCGGAAGTGCTGCGCGAACACGTGATGGATCCCATCGGCGCAAGCAGCCGCTGGCGCTGGCACGGTTACCGCAATTCGTGGATCGAGCTGGACGGACAGAAGATGCGGTCGGTTTCCGGCGGCGGCCACTGGGGCGGCGGCATGTTCATCGACGCATGGGACCTGGCACGCTTCGGCTATCTGTTCCTGCGTCAGGGCGAGTGGAACGGCCAGCGCGTGATCTCGCGCGAATGGATCGCGAAGGCCCGCACGCCTGGCCCTGCCAACCGCGAATACGGCTATGCCAACTGGTTCCTCAATACCGATCGCAAGGCCCTGCCCTCGGCACCGGAGAGCAGCGTCACGTTCCGCGGCAACGGTCAGAACATCGTCTATATCGACTGGGACAACGACCTGGTGATCGTGGTCCGCTGGATCGACCGCGGCGATGCGCTCGACCAGTTCATTGGCAAGGTGCTGGCTGCGCGGAACAGGTAAGCACGGTCGCGGCACAAGGCTTGGCGCCGCCCTCCACGTTCGATCGAGCCAACGCTACCGGAGCGCCTGCAGCCGACACTGGCGGCGCTCCGAAGTCACCGGAACATCAGAACGTCACCTTCACCGACGGCGCGCTGCGCTTGGCTTCGCCGTGGTACACCGCCTCGATGTTGTTGCCGTCCGGATCCAGCACGAAAGCCGCGTAGTAGCCCGGGTGGTAATCGCGTTTGCCCGGCGCACCATTGTCGATGCCGCCGTGCTCCAGCGCCGTCTTGTAGAACGCGTCCACCATCGCACGGTCCTGCGCCTGGAATGCCAGGTGGTGTCGGCCGGTCAACTGCCCCTGCGCGGCCTCGCTGTCGGCGGTGGAAATGAACAACTCGTCGTACCAGAAGTGGTCGTCACCGCTTCCGCCCTGCGGCACCTTCAACGTCTCGAACACCGCGGTGTAAAAGCGTCGGCTGGCGTCCAGATCGCGGACCACCAGCTGGATGTGGTCGATCATGCGGCCGCGATGCAGCTCCTGCGTTTCCATGAGCCTGTGCTCCGTGTGGTTGAGCCCGGATTACAGCATGCGCGTGCCGCACCGGACGGGCCGGCGCGGCAAGTGCGCAATTCCGATCAATGATGTCCGATCAATGGCGCATTTCCTGCTGTTCGCCGCCTTCCAGCTGCTGCTGAGGCGGCTGCTGCTCCTCGGTCACCAGCAGGTCGTGCACGCCTTCCACGCCACGCATCGATTCGATCATGGACACCAGCTCGTCGGCCTCGTCGCGCGGGGCAGTGCCCTTCAGCACGACGCGCCCGTAGTGCACGTCCACGTGGATGGCGTGGGGATGCGACACCAGTCGGCCCATCTTCGAACGGATGCGATCGTGCAGGCGTTCGTCCTCGATCGGCTCGTGCGAGAGGTGCGCACGCGTCTTCGCCACCACGCCACGAACGCGGTCGCTGGCGCGCTTGGTCTTGGCATGCACGTAATGCTGCGCGCCGTGCCCCATCGCCACGCCCTTGTCGCGCATCAGCGCGCGCCTGCGACGGCCGGCGGCAGGATCCATCAGGTACATCACCAGTGCCCCGGCCGCGAATGCGGCGGCAAGGCCCAGCACGGTATTCGCTCCGGAACGCAAACGCGCGGCGTCCACTCCCGGATTCATCGACATCGAGGGCCATCGCATGCGCCTTCCTCCTCAAGTCCGCGGGAACCATGGATGTTGCCATCGGGCTCGAAAACGCAGCGCGAAGACGCGCGGGCACTCGATTGGAACATTCAGGCGGATCGCACTCTTCCGCCGTCCGTAGAACGGCTTTCCAGCGGACTGCGCACCTGCGCGTAACGCGGCGTATCGTATGCCGCACTCCAACCGAGGCCCCGTCATGACCCGCCTGCTGAAACCCCTCGCCCTTGGCCTGCTCGGTATCGCCCTGGCCCTGCCGACCTTCGCCGCGCTGAAGACCGGCTCGAAGGCGCCGGACTTCTCGGCACCCGCCTACCTGGCCGGCAATCCCTTCACGTTCAAACTCTCCGACGCGCTGAAGAAGGGCCCGGTGGTGATGTACTTCTTCCCCGCGGCCTTCACCCCCGGCTGCAACCTGGAGGCGCACCTGTTCTCGCAGGCGATCGACCAGTTCAAAGCGCAGGGCGCGACCGTGATCGGCGTCACCGCGGGCAACGTGGACCAGTTGGCCGAGTTCTCCAAGTCGACGGAACACTGCGGCGGCAAGTTCCCGGTCGCCGCCGACCCCGGCGCGAAGATCGCGCGCCAGTACGACGCCATCCTCGACAAGAAACCGGAATGGTCCAGCCGCACGTCGTACGTGATCTCGCCGCAGGGCTCCATCGTCCACGTGTACTCGGACCTCAATCCGAACCGCCACGTGAAGGAAACGCTGGACGCGGTGAAGGCGTTGAAGAAGTAAGGCACTGAAGAAGGGACAAGTAAGGCACTGAAGAAATGGGTGCTGTTCGTGAGCAGCGTGGACGCACCGGGCACCTCGCTCGTCATCCCCACGAAGGCGGGGATCCATGGACTTTCACGCTTTGCCGGTGCCCGTCAGGAGCAATAGCCAAAGCTTCCGACCGGCTTTAGACGACGGAGGCTTGGCCGTTGCTCTCCTGAGGCAGCAGCAAAATGGATCCCGGCTTTCGCCGGGATGACGAGCGAAGAACGCCTGCGCCACTACTGCTATCGCCTTCACTGTTGCTGCGGTTGTTGCGGTTGCTGTTGCTGTCGCCGTTTGCCGTTGCCGTTGCTCTTGCTCGTCATCCCCGCGAAGGCGGGGATCCAGGGACTTTTCACGCTTTGCCGTCCGCGTGTCCGCCGCGAAAGCCAAAGCTTCCGGCCGTAGACGACGGAAGCTTGGCTGTTGCTCTCCTGAGGCAGCAGCAAAACGGATCCCGGCTTTCGCCGGGATGACGAGCGAAGAACGCCTGCGCCACTGATGCTATCGCTTTCGCTTTCGCTATCGCCTTCGCTGTTGCTGTTGCTCTTGCTCTTGTTCGTCATCTCCGCGAAGGCGGGAATGACGAGCAACGGCTGAAGGCCACCGGCTGAGCGACATCAGGTAAAGCGTGAAAAGTCCCTGGATTCCCGCCTTCGCGGGAATGACGAGCCAAGGCAACGGCATGGATCCCGGCTTCGGCGGGATGAGGAGCACGGCTGAAGGCCGCGCGGCTGAGCGACATCAGGTGAAGCGTGAAAAGTCCATGGATTCCCGCCTTCGCGGGGATGACAAGCAAGGGCGACGGCACAGGATCCCGCCTTCGCCGGAATGACGAAGCCGGAATGACGAAGCGGAGGGAGAAGCCCAAACAGGCAGCGACGTACGCTTAGCCCGCCCTCTTCCCCGCCCCACTCTTCTCCCGCAACGTCTCCTCGAACAACGCCAGCGACCGCTTCCATGCCTCCTTCGCCGCTGCCTCGTCGTACCGCGGCGTCGTGTCGTTGTGGAAACCGTGCTGCGTACCGGCGGGCTGATACAACTCGTACCGCACGCCGGCCTTCTTCAGCGCCTCCTCGTAGGCCGGCCAGCCGGCGTTGACGCGCTCGTCGTTGGCGGCCAGCACCACCAGCATCCTCGCCTTGATCTTTGACACGTCCTCCACCGCCGGCGCGGGGCCGTAGAACGGTGCGGCCGCGGCGAGGTCCGGCAACTGCGTGGCGAGGAAGTTGGACATGCCGCCGCCGTAGCAGAAGCCGATCACGCCCAGACGGCCATTGCCGCCGTCGACACTCTTGAGCATGCGCGCGGCGGCCAGCAGGTCCTGGCGCGTCTTCGCCTGATCAAGCTTCGCGAACTCGGCGCGGGCCTTGTCCTCGTCGCCCGGGTAGCCGCCCAGCGGGAACAGCGCGTCCGGTGCGAAGGCGATGTAGTTCTCCAGCGCGAGCCGGCGGGTCACGTCCTCGATGTGCGGGTTGAGGCCGCGGTTCTCGTGGATCACCAGTACCGTCGGCAGCGGGCCTCGCGCCTTCGCCGGCCGCACCAGGTAGCCACGGCCCTTGCCGTAGCCCTGCGGCGAATCGAACTCGATGTGCTTCGCGTCGAGTCGCTTGTCGTCCGGCTTGATCTGCTGCGCTGCGGCGAACTGAGGGCTCAGCGCCGCAAGCAATCCGGCCGCGGTGGTCGCGCCAACCGCAAAGCGCGCCGCACCCGACAGGAACCCGCGACGGTCGATGACGCCATGGACGTACTGGTCGAACAGCTTGAGCACTTCGGGATCGAAATCGCTGGCCGTCTTGCGGGGAGGAGTCGCCATGGGAACCTCGCGTGCCGGTGGGTGGCTGTGCGGACCTTAGCCGATAGCGGTCACGACAGTCCGCGGAACGTCGCCGGCTGCGACGACCTGCGCTCCTGCCGCGCCGGACCGTGCGCCGCGCACCGCTCACGCCCGCATCACACAACCGTGATGCAGCCGTCGCCACAGTGGCGCCACTTCTCCAGGACGGACGGCCCATGAGAACACCCGGTCTTGCGATCGCCTGCTGCCTGGCGCTGTTGTCCGCGCCCTGCCTGGCCCAGACACGCGCCGTACCGGCCGCGCACGTGGAGGTGTCGAAGGCGGCGACCGCGCTGCCTGGCGCCACTTACGCCTGGGTGCCGATGCCGGGCCAACTGCAGGCCGAATTCGACCGCCGGGTGCAGGACCCGAAACTGCGCACGCAGTTGCAGGCCGCGCTCGACCGCGCACTGCAGGCCAAGGGCTATCGCCGCACCGACGACCTGCCGAAAGCCGACATCGCCATCGCCTACCGCGTCGGCGTGCGCGACGTGCAGCAGGCGCAGGTGCGCGAAAGCGGACTGGCCAGCGCTCGCGAAGCCGCGGTCGAATGCCGCAGCGATGGCTGCTCGCAGATCGTCACGCAGGGCGCGAACGGCGCGCCGACCATCAAGGTGGACACCGTCGATACGGTGGAGGGCGGCCTGATGATCGAAGTGCTGCAGCCGGCGGACGTCCGCGTGCTGTGGCGTGCGCTCTATCGCGGCAGCGTCCGCGCGAAGGACAAGCGCCCGGTCGACCTGGACGCGATCGCGGCGCAGACGCTGGCGGACCTGCCGCGGGCCCCGGCGCGGTAGCGCATCCAGCGACGCCACCTCAGCGGCAGACCCGCGCCCGACCCCGGTCGAAGTGGAAGTGATCGGCATGCGCGCGGTTGTATTCCGGGCCGAGCACCGCGTCGAAGTATTCGCAGGCGCCATCGTGCACCTGGCGCAGGAAGCGCGATTCCGGCGTCGATGGGGCCGCGTCCTGCGCTACGGCTTCCCCGGCCGGTGCGTCCGCCTGCTGCGGGCCGGCTTCGCGCTTCCAGTCGCCCACGACGCTGATGCGGCGACCGTCTTCCAGCACGAAACCCGCGACATCCAGCGCATCGGCCGTGGCGTGCTGGCTGCGGCGGCGTCCGGCTTCGCCGTAAAGATTGCGGCAGGCGTACGAGCCGAAATGCTCGATCCGCTTCACGCGTGACCCCAACTGCGCCTGCGCGGCCTGCTGCAGCACGTGCCGTTCCCACATCGCCAGCGACAGGGCGGCGCGGCAAGTCAGCGAGAACGGCTCACCCACCGCGACGCTGGTGCGCTCGATGCGGACGGCATTGTCGAACCCGCAGTTCTCACCCGTGACACGATCTTCCAGCGGCGTCAGTCTCATCCCGGCCTGCGCCAGCGCCACCTGGCATGCGGCGCGGTCGTCCGATGCCCGCATCAGCTTGAAACGGGTGAGGAAGTTGGGCGCCGCATCGATGCGCAACGGTGCCCAGGGATTCCACCGCTCGGGAATGACGATGCGGCCGGACCATACGGCCCACGCCACCGCCGCGATCAGCAGCAACGGCAGCAGCCACAACAGTCCGGACCACGAGCGCGCGGAAGCCATGCATGACAGCGTCGTCAGCCACGATGCGCGCGTCAACCTCACGCATCGTCATGGTGTGAAAGCCACGTTGTGCTGAACCCCACAGCGCGCTCAACGCCGCACGAGATAGGCGTGCAGGTCGGCGATCTCGTCGACGGTAAGCGAGGAGAAATGTCGCCGGCTGACCTGGCTCATCATGCCCGTGGCGCTGTCCTTGCCGGCCAGCGTGGTCCCGGTGCGCAGCAGCCGCGCGAAGCTCTGCGCGTCGTACGCCTTGGCGACCTCCAGCGGCGGCGCGTGATGCGTGGTGGCATCGCCGCCTTCGAGATCGTGCCCGTGGCAGCCGCTGCAGGCGATGTAGGCCAGGTGCTCGCCGCGATCCTGCGTGCCGCGCTGCGCCAGCACCTGCGGACTTTCCGGCGGATCGCCCGCCAGCGTTTCCACCCGGAACTTTCCGGTCACCATCCCCAGGCGCGCCAGCGGCCACAGGTGCGTGGTCCCCAGCGTCGTCGAGTCCACCCGCGGCGCGCTGCGCACGTACGCGACCAGGTCGGCGATCTCACGGTCCGTGAGGCGCTGGTGCGCGGCGTTGGGCATGCCGATCGCCAGCGTGCCGTCGGCCTTGGTACCCGCCCGCATCAGGCGCACCCATGCCGCCGCGTCGTAATCGTCGCGAACCTGGGTCAGGTTGGGCGCGACCAGCCGCAGCACGTTGGGCTGGTCCATGAAGACCGCGCCGGACAGGTCGTCCTGATGGCAACCGCGGCAGCCCAGCACCTGGGCCAGCCGGGCGCCTTCCTTCGCGTCGCCCACCGGCAGCACGGCGGTCACCTCCACCTGTGGCCGGCGCAACTGCGACTGCGTCGTCGCGTACAGCACGCCGAGCCCGGCCCCGCCCAGCAGCACCAGTCCCGCCACCCCGATTCCCAGCCATTTAACCAACCGCTTCATCGCACGTCGTTCCACAGGAGTGTCCCGGGGTAACGGGGATCCGCGACGCGGCAGGCCAGCCGGGATGAAGGCTCCATCTGGAATCGCCCGATGGAATCATCGCCATCCGCACGCCCCGCCGACGTTGGCGGCGACGAGTTCGTCGTACCCGGCAGCCTCGCGTATGCCGAAGGCCGGCATGCCACGCAGACATTCGCCGAACGACCGCAGGCAGCACACCGCCGGTTTCCAGCTGGGTTATGTCGGGATCCGCGACGCCCGCGCGAGCGTCGGGGTGGTCACCGCCGACGAGGCCATCGAGGCTGACGTCCTGATCGCACCTGCGGATACGGCGATGTACGAGGTGGAAACGCGCGCGCCGCACATCGCGCGGACGACGAACAAGCCGCGGGCTAGGCCCGCTTCTCGTTCTCCGTGGCCTTGCGCACGATCTCCTCGTACAGCTGCACGATGCGGATGCCGAGATCGTGGAATTCGGCATTGCGGGCCACGAACTTCTGGCCGTCCTGCGCGTCTTCCAGCGCACTCTTGAGGAAGGCGATGTCGGCGTCGGTGAGTCGTTCGCCGGCGTCCACGCGCTTCTTCAGCGCCATCGCGCGCGGAAGCCGGAAGTTCAGCAGCCGCTCCAGCAGCGCCTGCATCGTGCCGGTGTCATCGATGTCTTCGGCCATGACCTGCTCCGCGCGCAGGAGAGCGACATTCTGCGCCGGGCACGCATGCGCCGGCTTCACGACGGATTCACGCCATCGTGGCGCAGTTGCGGCTTCCGGCGAGTCCCCGTGCGCTGCCGCCCCGGTCAACGCATCGCATGAGGCATGTCAGCGAGGACTGGTCGACTCGTTGGCGGGCCACACGCCGTAATCGACGTCTTCGACCTGATCGATGCGCAGCCTCGCCGCCTCCACCACCATGCGGCAGGCCTTGTCGCCGAACTCCGCGGTCGGCAACCCGTCGAAGTGCAACACGGCGACGGGTCGGAACGGCGTGCGCTGGAACGAGATGAGCGCGCGACCGCACCACGGTTCATCCGTGGTCAGGCGGTCCAGCACCACGGCGATCACGTAACCGCGGTGCATGCAGGCCGGCACCGCGGCGATGCCGATGGCTTCGTAACGTCCTGCGTGATGGAGCGCGGGCCCCACGGCGGACGCAGGCGACTGATGCGTAGGCCGCTTCGGGCCGGAAGGACGCGTGCGGCCCTTCACCCCGGATGCAACGAAACTGCGCGGTACGCTCATTCTGCCGTCGATCGACTCGCCTGCCTGCAGTTACGCATTGGCGCAGTGACGGGGGTGTAACCAAGCTGAAGCGTGGCTGGACAACACCATCATTCGAACGGCTGCACCATCGCCTTCAACAGGCTGCGCTGTTCGTCGTCGCCGGTGAGTTCCCACATGAAAACGCCGCGCAGGCCCTGCTCGCGTGCAAAGCGCGAGCGGATGCCGATGGAGCGCGGATCCTCGTAGCTCACGAACACCTTCTCTTCCGCGTTGAACAGCCACGGCGTCTGCGCGACCGGATGCCAGTGCCGGCGCCACTTCGGGTCGTCGAGTTTCGTCGCGCGCAGCGTGCGCCAGTCGCCGGCGTCGTACGGCTCGCTATACGGCTGGTACAGGCCGTCGTCATCGGCGCTGTCCACGCGGAATCCGCGCCCGTAGAACGGCACGCCCAGCACCAGCTTGTCGGCCGGCACGCCGTGGTCGCGGTAGTACTTCACGGCGCCTTCGACGTTGTTCCAGCGACGCAGCGCGGGATCGAGCGGATCGGCCGGGTCCTCGCGCAATGGCGCGTTGAACGTCGCCACCTTCGAGAACGCAGTGCCCATGTCGTACGTCATCAGGTTGATGAAATCGAGCACCTTCGCCAGCGCGGCGAGCTCGAAGCTGCGCGCGGGATCGTAGGCACCGTCCGACTGCATGCGTCCGACCGGCAGCGCGGCGGTGACCAGGAATGGCTGGCCGCGCTCCTTGCCCAGCGCATCCAAGCGCTCACGGAATGCCTGCGCCAGCAGCGTCATGTTGCGGCGGTCCTGCGGGCGGTCGGTGATCTCCTTCGGCCCGCCGTACACCGGGAATTCCCAGTCGATGTCCACGCCGTCGAAGCTGCCGCGATGCGTGTCGAAGAACATCGCCACGCACGAATCGACGAAGCGCTTGCGGCTCTCCGCCGTCAGCGCCGCATCCGAAAATCCGCCCGCTTCCCAGCCGCCGATGGAAATCAGCGTGCGCAGGTGCGGATGCCTGCGCTTGAGCTCCGCCAGCGCCGTGAAGTGTGCCGTTGCTTCCGGCGCGACGACGCACTTGCCGTCGTCGATGCGGGCGAAGGCATAGAACAGGTGCGTGAGGCGGTCGGCGGGGATGTTGGCGACCGGATACCTCTCCGCCGAGCCGTCCGGGTAATACGCGCCGATGACGTGGCGCTTCGTGGCGTCCGCATCGGTGGCCATGGCGGGCGCGAACGCGCCTGCCACCAGAAGTACGGCGGTGCTCAGGATCTGGCGGAACATCGGACCTCCGGGCATTGGCGTCGCGGGCATGCTAGCGCGGGTGAATGGTGTCTGCGGAGTGCGTGATGCCGCGTTTGCGTGAGAGCGAGCGCAAAGCGGGAAACCGTAGGAGCGAGCTTGCTCGCGACATCCGGACCGATGCGGCAACTGCTGCGCATAGCCGGAGGCGTAACGGCCAGTCGCCAGCAAGCTGGCTCCTACGAAGCGCGCCCCGCGCACGGCGGCCTGGCCGCGATCGGTTGGCTTCGGCGTGAGAGCGAGCGCAGCGCGGAACCGTAGGAGCGAGCTTGCTCGCGACATCCCGGACCGACGCGACAACCGTTGCGCATAGCCGGAGGCGTAGCGGCCAGTCGCCAGCGAGCTGGCTCCTACAAAGCGCCCCCGCGCACACGCTTGGCGTGATCGGTTGGCTTCGGCTTGAGAGCGAGCGCAGCGCGGAACTGCAGGAGCGAGCTTGCTCACGACCTCCCGTACATGCGGCAATCGCCAGGCACGGTCCGAAGCTGGCGGCCACTTCGGCGCATGAATCGGATATCGCGATTCGCGAGCCGGTGCCACTTTCATCGCATTGCCTACGTGATGCGACTCGGATGACGCCGACTCCCCTGCCCCGGTTCTGCCTCGCGCTCACGCTGGCGCTCAGCGCGAATGCCTCCGCGGACTGCAATCTCGCCTTTGCGCCCGACGAGATCCGCCAGCGGGTCCGGCAACATCACCACCACGCGTCGTCGACACGCGACGTACCACCGCGGGCGCTCACACCCATCGTTGCCCCCGCGCGGGCGAAGCCGGATCGCACCGCGCCGGCATCCGAGGCCCCGGTCTCCAGTGAACGTCGAAACGCCTCGAACACCCTGGGCTCGGCGACACACACCCGCCCCGTGGACCATTGAGGCCACGAGGCCGACGCATCGCGTCAGCGATGCGCCAGCACGTACTCCAGCGCCGCGCACACCGCCGCAGCTTGCGCCGCATTGCACTGTTCCGGCGTGGCGCGCGGGCTGTCCGGATAGACCTCGGTGGTGGTCTTGTACGGCGCATCGGTCATGCCGGCGCACAGGCCCAGCTTGGCCAGCGGGTAGCGGATGACGCCCGGCGCGACCACCGGCGAGCCGATGATCTGGCCGTCCGCATCGGCGGGTGCGATGTGGGTGATCTTCGACACCGCTTCGATCACCGCCTGCTGGAAGGCCGGCTGCGGACGTTCGCTGTCGTCGACCAGGTAGAAGCCGTCCGGCACGCCATCGGGTTCGAACGGTTTGCCGTCGCGCGCGGCCAGCGCGGGGCGGAACTCGGACTCGTCGGTGTCGGTGGTTTCGTGCAGGTCGATGTGCATGACGATGCGTTCGCGCGCTGGCGCGATGAGTTGCATCAGCGCCGCCGATTCGCCGGCCGGGCTGTTCTCGCGGAACGAGCGGTTCGGATCGATCGCATCCGGGTTCCAGCGGTGGATGCGTTCGTACGCCCAGGGACTGACGCAGGGTGCGATCAGCAGGTCGATGCGGCCGGCGAAATCGTCGGCATGCTTGTCGACGAAACGGAGCGCACCGTGCACGCCGCTGGTCTCGTAGCCGTGGACACCGCCGGTGACCAGTGCGAGCGGGCGATCCCCGTTCCAGTCGCGGCTGCGGATGGCGAACAGCGGGAACGACTCGCCGCCGTACTGCAGTCGGCCGTATTCCTCCACGTCGAAGCGCGGGCGCAACCGCTCGATCACGCTCACCACCTCGTCAGCGTAACTGCGACGACGCACCTGGCGCGAAAGCCAGTCGGCCTTCTCCGCCGCGCCCCAGGGCTGGCCGGGCGTGCCGATGGGATAGAAGGCCTGGTCGTTCATTGCGTTGTGCCCTGTAGGTACTGGATGGAATCGATGTGGGTGCAGTGCCTGCACGCCCTCCGTCCCCGCGACGAGCGAACGGTCAGCGGTGCAATGGCGACGGGCGCAAGCTGCCACGCCGCCAACGCATGGTGCTTACCAGATGCGCACGCGCTGTTCCGGCGGCAGGTACAGCGCGTCGCCGGGCTTCACGTCGAACGCCTGGTACCAGGGGTCGAAATTGCGCACCGGGCCGTTGGCGCGGTACATCGCCGGCGAATGCGGGTTGGTCTTGATCTGCGTGAGCAGCGCTTCGTCGCGGTACTTGTTCTTCCAGATCTGGCCGAACGAGAGGAAGAAGCGCTGGTCGCCGGTCAGGCCATCGATCACCGGCGCGGGCTTGCCGTGCAGGCTCAGGCGATACGCCGTGTAGGCCATCGACAGGCCGCCCAGGTCGCCGATGTTCTCTCCCATGGTCAGCGCGCCGTTGACGCACTGGCCTTCCAGTGGGCAGTAGGCGCCGTACTGCGCGCCCAGCTTCTTCGTGCGCTCGTCGAAGCGCGCGCGGTCCGCGTCGGTCCACCAGTTGCGCTGGATGCCGGCGTAGTCGGACTTGCTGCCCTGGTCGTCGAACCCGTGACCCATCTCATGACCGATCACCGCGCCGATGCCGCCATAGTTCACCGCCGGGTCGGCGTTCACGTCGAAGAACGGCGGCTGCAGGATGCCCGCGGGGAACACGATCTCGTTGAAGGTGGAGTTGTAGTACGCGTTGACCGTCTGTGGCGTCATGCGCCATTCGTCGCGATCGGTCTTCTGGCCGATGCGGCGATTCTCGTCGGCGCGGTCGAAGCGACGCATGGTGATGGCATTGGCGACCAGGTCGCCCGGCACGATGGTGACGCTGGAATAGTCGGTCCACTTTTCCGGGTAACCGATCTTCGGGCGGAAGGTCTCGAGCTTGCGGTACGCCTCGGCCTTGGTCTGCTCGCCCATCCAGTCCAGCTTCTGGATGTTCTGGCGCAGCGCGGCGCGCAGGTTCTCCACCAGCTGGTCCATGGCGGCCTTGGACTCGGGCTTGAAGTAGCGCGCCACGTACATCTCGCCGACGGCGTCGCCCAGGCCTTCCTTCGCGCCGACCAGGGCCACGGCGCGCTTCCAGTCCTCGCGCTGCGCCTTCTGCCCGCTGAGCACCTTGCCGTTGAACTCGAACGCGGCATCGTCGATGGCGCGGCTGAGCAGCGGCGCGTTGCCGTCGATGGCATGGAAGGTCAGATAGTCGCGCCACACCGGCAGCGCGGTGGCCGTGATCACGTCCAGCACCGGCTGCACCGCGTCCGGCGTGACCACGTTGACGCGATCGGGCTGCGGCATCTCCTGATCGTGCAGGTGCGCGGTCCAGTCGTAGGACGGGAACTGCTTCTGCAGGTCTGCGAACGTGACCACGTTGTAGGTCTTGTCGCGATCGCGTCGCTTCGCGCGATCCCACTGCGGCCGGGCCAGCGCGGTTTCCAGCGCCAGCACCGCCTCGGCGCGCGCCTTGCCGTCGGTGACGCCGGCAAAGCCCAGCATGCGCTGGATGTGCTGCACGTAGGCCGCGCGGATGGTTGCGAAGCGCGCATCGGGATTGAGGTAGTAATCCTTGTCGGGCAGGCCCAGGCCGCCGACGTTGAGGCTGACCAGGTACTGGTCGGGGTTCTTGCGGTCCAGGTCCACGCCCAGGCGCACCGGCGAGGCACTGGCGTCGAGGTCGGCGTTGGCGAAGGCCGCGATCAGGTCCGCCTTCGAATCGATGGCGGCGATGCGATCCAGCACCGGCTGCAGCGGCTTGATACCGGCCGCGTCGCGCGTGGCGCGGTCCATGTAGCTGGCGTAGTAGTCGCGCACCTTCTGGCCGTTGCTGCCCGGCTTGAGGTCGGTGCGGCGCTGCAAGTCCTCGATCAACCCGTGCACCTGCTCCTCGGAGCGGTCGCGCAGGCGGTTGAACGAGCCGTACGAGGTCTCATAGTCCTTCAGCTGGTAGGTCTTGAGCCACTGGCCGCTGACGTATTCGTTGAAGTCGTCGCCCGGCTTCACCGACAGGTCGCGCGCGCCCAGGTCCACGCCGAACTCGCCCAGTTCGGGCTTGCCCGCCCGGCCGGCGGCGATGGAAACGGCGGACACCAGGCCAAGCGCGATGGCCAGGCCGAGGCTGAGGGGCGAAGACTTCATCCGGAGTGGTTCCAGTTGGACAGGATCGCCGAGGCTAACGGGCGGCCGGGGCGGGGTCGAGTGACTTTGGTTGGCAAAACGGGGCCCAGCCGGGATCGGCACAGATGTACCGCGGACCATGGCTGCGGGTCTTCATCGGGGTCTCGATACTTGTCGGCCGACATGGAGGCGCCCCGCCAGGTGGTCCGTCATTCCCGCGAAGGCGGGAATCCAGTCATCCGACGCATCACCACACGCCGAAAGGCCGAAGCCTCGACCGTCCCTACCCCAGCCGCTTTTCGAACCAGTGATCCGCGTACGGGTTGTCGTTGTACCGGGCGATCTCGCGATAGCCGTTGCGCGCATACAGCGCCCGCGCTTCGACCAGCGTGCGATTGGTGTCCAACCGCAGCGTGGTCAGGTGCATCTGGTGGGCGTGCGCCTCCAGCGCGTCCAGCAACCGCTGCGCGATGCCCAGTCCGCGCGCGTCGGGCGATACCCACATGCGCTTGATCTCGCCGATGCCCGGGCCGATGACCTTCAGCGCGCCGCAGGCCAGCGCGGCATCGTCCAGACGCGCCAACAGCAGCACGCCCGAGGGTGGCACCAGTTCCTGCGGATCGGCCGACGGCCCCACGGAAGCGTCGAAGCCGCTTTCGAACCGCTCGTCCAGTTCGCGCAGGTAGGCATCGATGCACGCGCGCGCATCCGCACTTGTCGGGTCGGCCACTTCGATGCGCACCGCGGCGGCACGCATCAGGCGCTCCACCTCGGCCATGGCGCCGGTCAGCCGTTCGCGCTGGCTGGGGCCGAGTGAGGCCAGCAGCGACGTCGCGAAGTCCTGCGAGCGGCGGTCCAGCAGGTCGACCTCGCGCCGACCCTTGGCGGTCAGCGTGACGCGACGCACCCGCGCATCCCCCGGCGCTGGCTGCGATTTCGCCAGCCCCTGCGCCTCCAGCGAGCGCAGCAGCCGACTGAGGTAACCCGAGTCCAGCGACAGTCGCGCGCGCAGGTCTCGCACCTCGGCGCCGTCACGACCGATCTCGAAGATCAGCCGCGACTCGGCCAGCGGCCGGCCGCGTCCAAGGTAGTCGTCGGTCAGCACGCCGATCCGCCGCGTAACCGCGCGGTTGAAGCTGCGAACCTGCCGGATCTGTCGCTCGTCCATTAGCTGACTTTAGTCAGGTAAATCGGGCGGTGCAAGCCACCTCCCCTTCCAGGCCGCCGGTTCACCGCTTCGTCACAAGCGGCTCAGCAAGCTCACGCGCGCGAACCGATGCATGGCCAATCGAAACCACGCGCCATCGGTCGGCTCGGCTCTCGATCAGTCTTCGCAGTGCCTGGAGTCACTTGCCGAAGGGGGCATCGTGTCGGGGAACGACTGGGGCGCGAACGGACAGCGTGGCGGTCAGCCGCGCCGCCGCAACCTTGGAACCACGCTTGCCGGCCTGCTTCTGGCAGCGCTTCTCCAGCTGGCAGTGGCGACCGTCGCAGCGCAGGTAGCACCCGCGAAGGCCCCGGATACGCCGGCCAACGCCGCACAGGCCGAGCCGGACGACGGCGTCCGCGAAGCGACCGCGCGCTTCTTCAACCGCGACATCGTCACCTTCCGCGCCGAATTTCTGGGACGCTCGCCCGACACGCGTGCCCGTGCGGCGGAAGAGAACATGCGTCGCGTGGTGGAGCAGCGCGGCATCGCGACCGTCGCCTTCCAGCAGGCGCCACAGGGATTGATCGTGCTGCTGGGCGGGCAGATGGTGTTCGCGGTCCTGCCGGGCGATCTGGACCATCTGTCCAACCAGACCATGGCGCAGGCACAGGCGGACATCGCCCGCAGGCTGGGCGCGGCCGTGAACGCGGCCGAACGCGAATACACGCCGCGCCAGTTGCTCAACGGCGTATTGCTGTCGGCGCTGGCCACCGTCATCGCCATCGTCGTGTTCCTGCTGCTGTTGCGCGTGGTGCGCGCGATCGAGACACGCGCGCACGACGCCATGGACCGGCGCGTCGCCGGCATGCAGCACGAAGGCGTGCGGCACATGGTTTCCGCTCTGCACACCCTGGCCGGGTGGGCGTTGCGCATCGTCTTCTGGGTGATGGGGCTGTTGCTGCTGGAGGAATGGGCGCGCTTCGTGCTGGGGCAGTTCGCGTTCACGCGCCCCTGGGCGGAGGCGATGACGGGCTGGATCGCGACCGAGCTGTCGCGCTGGGGCCATGGCATCGCTGCCGCGATTCCCGGCCTGGTCGCCGCGGCCGCGATCCTGCTGCTGGCAAGGCTCATCGCGCAGACCATCAGCGTCACGTTCCGCGGCCTGCAGTCGGGACGATTCAAGTTGTTCGGCATCGACGCCGAACTGGCCGAACCCACGCGCAAGCTGGTGGTCGCGATCGTGTGGCTGTTCGCCATCGCCATGGCCTACCCCTACCTGCCCGGCGCGCAGACCGATGCGTTCAAGGGCCTGAGCGTGCTGGTTGGTCTGATGATCTCGCTGGGTGCTTCCAGCATCGTCGGCCAGGCCGCGGGCGGATTCACCATCATCTACTCGCGCACCATGTCGGTCGGCGATGTGGTGCGCGTAGGGGAGATGGAAGGCATGGTGCAGCAGATCGGCCTGTTCACCACGCGCCTGCGCACCGTCACGGGCGTGGAAGTCAGCATTCCCAACAACGTGGTGCTGGGTGGGCAGCTGCAGAATCTCTCGCGTCATCCCGACGGCCCCGGCATGTGGCTGGAGACCGGCGTGACCATCGGCTACGACACGCCGTGGCGCCAGGTACACCGTCTGCTGCTGCAGGCTGCGCAGGACACGCCGCGCATCCAGCGCGAGCCTGCGCCGTTCGTGCTGCAGACCGCGCTGTCCGACTTCTACGTCGAGTACAAGCTGCGCGCGCGCGTTGCCGACGCGTTCGGACGTGCGCTGGTGCTGAGCGAACTGCACGCCAACATCCAGGACCGCTTCAACGCAGCCGGCGTTCAGATCATGTCGCCGAATTACGAGGCCGATCCGGAAGCGCCGAAGATCGTGCCGCCAGCCAACTGGAATCCAGACCAGGTGTGAGGCCCTCATCGGCCTGCTCGCCTTCAAATGGTTCAGGCAGTTGCTCGTGAGTACCGGGTGAAGAATCACGCGTCGGTTGCACTCAACAGGGCGACAAGTGGCGCTCAAGCAGACACGACCACGGCGCGCCGCGGCGTATATTCGGGGCGACCCGGAGGGCTGCGCCATGACGACTTCGCTCGCGACCAAGGCAGAAGGCGCGGTCGCCTTTTCCGCGGAATCCGAAGCCGGTCTGCTCCGCTCGACGTTCGAACTCGCGGAGACCACGCTGCTGCATGAAGTCAGCGCGGAACTCATCGCGGAGGAAGACTGCGGCGTGCTCTACCAGAAGCTGGTGGACGCCGCGGGCGCGATCATGCGCTCGGACTTCAGTGCGCTGCAGGTGCTGCAGCACGGCGTCGGACGCGTGGAGCTGAAACTGCTGGCCGCGCGCGGCTTTTCCGAGGAAGCCCGGGAGTACTGGGGCACGGTGGATTCCGATTCGTCGTGCATCTGCGGCACCGCGTTGCGCCAGGGTGGCCGTGTGATCTCAGGCGACCTGGTCAACGATCGCATCGCGTCCGATGCCGATCTTGCGATGTACCTGAAGGTGGGCATCCGTGCCGGACAGAGCACGCCACTGGTGACGCGGCGCGGGCGCCTGGTGGGTGCGCTCTCCACGCACTGGAGCTGTCCGCACATGCCCACCGAGCAGCAGCTGCGTCTGTTCGACATCCTGGCGCGGCAGGCCGCGGACCTGCTCGAACGCAACCAGACCGATGCGGAACTGCGCGAACGCGAGGCGTGGCTGGCCGGGCAGAAGGAGGCGATGCAGGCCGCGCTCGATGGCGCGCCGCTGCACGTTTCGCTGGGCGTGCTGGTGCGCACGGTCACCGCGCAACTGGACGATGGCGTCCGCGCCGCGTTCTACCTCGCCGACAGCACCGGGAAGGAGCTGCATCACATCGTCGGCATGGGCGACGAACACGCGCACGTGGTGGACGGTTTCAGGATCGACCCCGGGTCGCTCGCCCGCGGGCTTGCCAAGGCGACCGACGAAACCGTCGTCACGCGGGACGTCGACGACGACCCGCGCTGGCTGCCCTGGCGGTGGCTCGCGGAGCGCCTGGGCTACAGGGGATGCTGGAGCTTTCCCATCAACACGGCCGCAGGCTCGTTCGTCGGCACGTTCGCGCTCTTCTGGCCGCAACCGCGGGACGCGACGCCCCGCCATCTCAACCTGGTGGGACGGTTGACGCAGACGGCCGCGATCATCATCTCGCGCGACATCGAGGCCCGGGAGCGCCGGCGCATCGAGCAGGCGCTGCGCGATGCGGACCGCCGCAAGGACGAGTTCCTGGCGATGCTGGCGCACGAGTTGCGCAATCCGATCGCGGCGATCCGCAACGCCAGCTACCAGCTACTACGCGGCGCGGATGCGGCGGGCGCGGAACGCTGCAATGCCCTGATCGAACGACAGTCGGCGCTGCTCGCCGGGCTGGTGGACGACCTGCTGGACGTCTCGCGCATCACACGTGGCCTCATCGCGCTGCACCGGGAACCCTGCGACTTCCCGGACATCGTGCACAGCGCCGTAACCAGCCTGCGACCCAACATCGACGAGAAGCAGCACGAACTGGAACTCACCATGCCGGCACGCGCGGTGACCATCACCGGCGACCCCGCGCGCATCGAGCAGGTGGTGCTCAACCTGGTGGGCAATGCCATCAAGTACACCGACCCCGGCGGCCGCATCGGCGTGCAGGTGGCCATCGATGGCGACACGGCGACACTGCGTGTGCGCGACAACGGCATCGGCATGTCGGGCGAGATGCTCGAACGCGTGTTCGACCTGTTCTCCCAGGCCGAGCGCGGACTGGCGCGGTCGCAGGGCGGGCTCGGCGTCGGCCTGACCATCGTGCGGCGTCTCGTCGAGCTGCACGGCGGCACGGTCGATGCACGCAGCGAAGGACCGGGGCTGGGCTCCGAATTCCTCGTGCGGCTGCCGCTGGCCCCTGCGGCGAGGACCGTCGTGGCGCCGCCCTCGCCACATGGCGAACATCCCGTTCACGCCATGCGCATCCTCGTCGTCGACGACCGCATCGACTGCGCCGACAGCATGGCCGACGTGCTGCGCATGCACGGCCACCAGGTGCAGACCGCGCACGATGGCGCCAGCGCACTGGAGCAGGCGGGACTGCTGCGACCGCATGTCGTGTTGCTGGACTTGGGCCTGCCGGACATCGACGGCTTCGAGGTGGCGCGCCGCCTGCGGCAGGATCCCGGCCACGCCGCCGTGCGGCTGATCGCCATCAGCGGCTACGGCCAGCCCGGCGACGTGCAGCGTGCGCGCGAGGCCGGCTTCGACCGGCACTTCATCAAGCCGGTGGCCGTTACGGACTTGATCGAGACCCTCCAGGCGGATGCGACCGCCTGATGCGCACGGGACGCCAGCGGATCACCGCGGCGTCCCGTCGCGTGCATCAGAGTTGGAACCTCATGACGCAGGAGCGAACGTGCGGCTGCACGGCGTCGTCGGAATCACCAGCGCACCGTTGTTGAGCTGGTCCAGCCAGTTCTTCAGCGTCGCCTGATTCGCGCGTTGCGCGTGCCCGCTGGGCGTGTTCGGATACAGGCCCAGCGACGCGTCGGCATCGTCCATCAGTTCCTGGATGGTGCACTTGCATGGCAGGAAGTACGCATCACCATCCACCAGCCCGCTTTCGACGTTCAGCGTCATCGCCGCCAGATGCACCGACAGCATGTACGCCATGTTCACGGCGTTGCCGCCCAGCAGCCAGGTGCGAAAGCCGCCGTAGTCGAGTGGATCGAACGCCGCGCCGTCGGGCCCGACCAGGTTCAGGCTGGACAGCAGGCCGAGCTCGGTCGCCATCTCGCCGCCATCGTTCATGCGCGCCTCGCCGTTCTGGTTGCTCCAGTAGCCCGGCGTGCGCCCGCCGCTGCCCTTCTTGCAGTAGTTGCCGAAGTAGATGGTGACCGTCTTGCACGGCACGATCGAGAAGTTCTTCGGATTGACCGGCGCGCCGTTGACGCGCGGCGCGGTCTGCACCCAGTTGGTCTGCACCGGAGTGCCTTCGAGCACAGAGTAGCCGGGCCCGCCCGTTAGGCCCGTCCAGATGGCGGTGCTGTTGCGGGTGCTTGCGGTGCCGTTGGGGCGCGTCAGCGTCATCGGCCAGCCCGTCAGGAACGGTTCGCCGGTGTCGCGGATGCCGTTGGCGTTGGCGTCATAGAACTTCTTCACCACGACCGAGCCGGCATAGGGATTGGTCGTGGTGGTGGTCTGCGCAACGGCCGCACCGGTGGCGAGGCCGCCAACGATCAATACGCAGCATGCGGCGAGGCGCGCCCGCCGCGGTTGGGGGATGTTTTTCATGGGAAACCTCATGAGCAGGTCGGCTCCACCGACCGCCCGGTCGCGTGCAAGCCGCAGGGTGAACAGCCGCCCGCGTCGATGCGGGCATTCGATCCTGTCGTGAAGAACCGCGCGCCACATCCGGTCGACGCCCCCAGTACAACGCAGGTCGTTTCCCGGTCAGGTCAAACGCTTCGCCCATGCGTTCATGAAGCAGATGCTGCAGCGCTGCACACGCGCGATATGCGCATGCAGATCGCGGTTTGGTTCAGATGCTCACGCCAACGATACAGCCCTGCTCATGCGAGCCGATTCGTAGATCGCCTGCATGATGCGCACGTCGCGCAGGCCTTCCTCGCCCGGCACCTTCGTCGGCCGGCCTTCCAGGATGCACTGCGCGAAATCGTCCATTTCCGCGGCGAACAGATCGATCTGCGGGTAGCGGATCTCCTTGCCGTCGCTGCGGCGGCCGCGGTTGCCGCCATAGAAGAAGGCGGGATCGAGTTCGAACCAGCCATCGTCCGCGTTGACGCGCAGGTTCTGGATGCCGCCCGCCTTGTAGCTGGTACTGCAGTACGCGACCACCCCACTGGGGAACCGCGTGGTCCACACCATGCTCTCGTCGACCTCGGCGAAGCGGCGTGGGTCGGTCTTGGTTTCCACGGCCGACACCAGCACCGGCTCCTCTCCGCTGAGGTAGCGCGTGGCCTGCAGTGCGTAGATGCCCACGTCCATCAGCGCGCCGCCTCCGGCAAGTTCGCGCTTGAGCCGCCACTGCCCCGGCTCGCCCACGTCGATGGCGAAACCGGCCTGGATGATGTTGGGCGCGCCGAACACGCGCTCGCGCGCAAGGCGGATGCATTCCAGATGGTGCGGATCGAACTGGCAGCGGTACGCCGTACCGAGCATGCGTCCGGCTTGACGGCACGCATCGATCATCTGCTGGCAGCGCTCCACCGAGATCTCCAGCGGCTTCTCGCAGAACACGTGCTTGCCCGCCTTCGCCGCGGCGATGGTGTCGCGCGCGTGCAGGGCGTTCGGCGTGACCACGTACACCACATCGATGTCGCGGTTTTCGGCCATGCGATGCATCGTGTCGTACGAGTACACGCTGCGCGTGTCGAGGCCGTACTTCGCCTGCCACGCCTGCGCCTTGGCCGGCGTGCCGGTGACGATGCCGGCCAGCCGGCAATGCTTCGTCTTCATCAGGGCCGGCGCGATCTGGTCCGTGCTCAGCTTTCCCAGCCCGCAGATCGCGAACCCCAGCTTGCGCGACTCCTGCGCCCGCGCGCGCATGGAACTGGTGCTGATGAAGGGACCGGCCGCCATCGCGGCCGCGGTGGAAGCCAGGAACTCACGACGTGACAGCTTGGTCATGGTGGGTGCTCGGGCGGCTGGACTGGCGACACGGTAGCGTGTGTTGCGCGTCCGGGCCACGGATCGGATGAGCCGCGGCCCGCTGCGTCTCCCCTCTCCCCTCGCGGGAGGGGTTCATGCGCAAGGCGGTCGGGAAACCAGCGTCAGTGCGATCCGGTTCCCGTATCTGGCGGACCTTCCCCACGCTCCCTCGCCAGCCAGCGCAGTTCCGCGCGATGCAGTTCGCGCTCCTCCCTTTCCTTTTCGGCGATGCCTTCGGCAAGCACGCGCTGCAGCGATGCGATGACCGCGATCATCAGCAGGGCGAACGGGAACGCGGCAACGATCACCACCGCCTGCAGTGCGTCCAGTCCGCCCGCCGCGAGCAGCGCCACCGCAATGGCTGCCTGCATCACGCCCCAGACCACGCGACGGAACAGCGATGGATCTTCGGCCGTCTCGCTGGACATGCTGGCCAGCACCAGGGTCGCCGAGTCCGCGGACGTCACGAAGAAGCTCAGCAGCAGCACGATGGCCAGCCAGGCCAGCGCAGTCGCCAGAGGCAGGTGTTGGAGCATCGCGAACAGCACGTGCTGATACCCCTCTGCCAGAACGGACAGCAGGTCCACGCCGCCGAACATCTGCTGGAACAGGCTCGTGCCGCCGAACACCGAGAACCAGATGAAGCTCACCAGCGACGGCCAGATCACCACGCCGAGGATGAATTCGCGCACCGTGCGCCCGTAGGAAATACGCGCGAAGAACGCCCCGACGAACGGCGCCCACGCGATCCACCACGCCCAGTAGAAGATGGTCCATTCGCCCACCCACGCATTCTGGGCGAACGGACTCATGCGCAGACTCATCGACGGCAGCTGGTTGAGGTAGCTGCCCAGCGTCGTGGTCAGCGTTTCGAAGATGAAGGCCGTGGGCCCCAGCGTCAGCACCAGCAGCATGAGGATCGCGGCCGTACCGACGTTGAAATTGGACAGCCACTTGATGCCGCGCTCCAGGCCCGATGCGCTGGAGGCCATGTACAGGACGAACGCCACGGCGATGACGATCAGCTGCGTGGCGAACCCGCTGGACACGCCCGTGACGTCGTGCAACCCCGCACTGATCTGGGCCGCGCCGAAACCCAGCGTCGTGGCCACGCCGACGGCGGTCGCCACCACGGCCAGCACGTCCACCAGTCGTCCGATCGCGCCGTGCGTCTGGCGTCCGATCAGCGGTTGCAGGAGGTCGCTGATATTGCCGCGCGAGCCGCGGTTGTACTGGAACCAGGCCATCGCCAGTCCCATCAGAGCGTAGATCGCCCACGGGTGCAGTCCCCAGTGGAAGAACGAGTAACGCATGCCGGCGCGCGCCGCGGCAACGCTCGCACCTTCGAGCCCTTCGGGCGGCGCTGCATAGTGCGAGATCGGCTCTGCCGCGCCCCAGAACACCAGCCCGATGCCCATGCCCGCCGAAAACAGCATCGCGAACCACGAGCGACGCGAGAATTGCGGCTCTGCATCTGCACCGCCGATCCGCAACTCGCCCATGCGGCTGAAAGCCAGGTACAGCAGGAAGACCAGCACGCAGAAAACGATGACCAGATACAGCCATCCCATGCCGCCCAGCGTTGCGGCCTGCACGTTCCGGCTCCAGTGACCGAAAGCTTCGGGCGCGATCACGCCGGCGGCGACAAGCGCCACCAGCACTCCGATCGACAAGCGAAAAACCATGTTCAGCGCCGACTGCGATGAAGCCCCAGTCTAGCGTGCGTGCACGAACGGGCATGTCATGGCTGTCATGTCGCCGTGAATGTGGCCGCCGCGGCAATGTCCTCGACTGGTCAGTGCACGGCGATCTCTCCCCTGGCGGGAGAGATCGATGCGCCAGGCGCGTCGCGAGAAGGGCACTGGTAGCGCAATCCCTTCTCGTGCCGGGCTCCCATCAAGGCGCGTCCGCCACCTCGCATGACCACACCGAACTGGCGATCCACTGGTTGGCACGCGTCACGTGGTTGTACACCTCGGTGACCGGTGTGCCGCCCTGCGACGTGCATTTCGCGACGGCGTCAGAGCGCGCGTCTTCCAGCGCGATGCCCGGGTCGTAGCTGATGCCCTGGCCGGTAACGTGAACGATCGCGGCCAGCGCCGAACCGCCGATCGAAAGTGCCAGCGCGAGGGCGATGGCGGAGGTCGTCTTCTTCATGCGTGCTCTCCTTGTTCGATGGAACGCACGCATTCGAATCAGCCGGAGGCGAGCAAGGGGTGAAGAACCGGTAAGTGCGTCGTAAAGCCCGGCGCCGGGTTACCCGCCCTGTGATCGACATCGCGTTCCGCCGCATCGCTACGACGCGGGATCAGCCGCGCCAGTTCGCATGCGTGCGCCAGAACTCGACGCTGCGCAGATAGGCCTCGCGGTCCAGCGGCACTCCGGAGCCGCCCTCCTCCACGCCCAGCGCGTTGCGCATCATGGTGATCGGCGCCATCGGCGTTTCCACGGGCTCGGCCGTGTACATGCAACCCACCACGCCCCAGTCGGCGGCCGTGTGCGTGCCTTCCTTCGCCAACTGCTCGCGGCTGTAGAGGATGACGATGAGGTAATTGGCTACCGGAGGCTCCAGTCCCTCGAACCAGCGCACCAGCACCGGCAGTTCGTCGCGCGTGCGGGCATCGTAATCCGACCGCATCAGGTGGCGGTTTTCCTCGGTGATCGGCACCGCCAGGCACTTCGTCGACGTCCAGTTGCGATGCACGTGCAGCTTGCAGAACGGCGCATAGCCGTCCAGCACCATCAACGGCGGCACCTCGTTGAGATGGCGCTCGAATTCCTCCGGCGTGCAGTCCTGGATGGTGTTGCGCCGCGGCTCGCGCGGAAACAGGCGGGTGCGGGCGAAGTCGGTGAGGATGATGGACATGCGCGTCATGAAGGCCGAGGGATGTCGCATTATCGGCGCCGCGCACGGCATGGAGAAGGCGATACGCCCTCAGAGCTCTGGCGTCGAATCCGCGATCACCTTCATCGCCTCTTCGGCGCGCCGTTGCTGCTCGCGGGTTGATGCCGCGGGCCGCTGTGCAGCAGGCTGCGTGCAGCGATCGATGTAGCTGCCGGACTTCGCGTCGATGATCTCGCGGCAGGGATCGCCAGGCTGTTCGAAGCCCGTCGACGACGCAGTGCTCGTGGCGGGCGCCGGCATCGGTGCCGGTGCGACTGCCGTGCCGGACGAAGCCGGTGTCAGGGTCGTCTGGATGGTACGCACGATGAACTGCCATGCCAGCAACGCGATAGCCAGGAACAACAGCAACGCCATCAGCTTCAGAGCGAGCAGCCAAGCGAGACTGCGAGTCGCCGCGCGCCGCCCCCTCCCGCCACTGCCATAGCGAATGCGGTCCTCGGCCGCGGACAGCAGACGCTCGCCAACGCGACGCGCGATCGCCACCGGAGCACCTTCCGCGGTCCCCATGCGCACCGCGGCGAACGCCGCTGCGGGCTCGCGGATGGGGCCAAGCATCACGCGCAGTTCGTCGCCATCGATGAGCTGCACGTGCCCCAGCTTCTGCGCGGCCTCGATGGCGGCCTTGGTGAACTCGCCGCTGGTCGCGAGGATGGCGCCCGTCGCGCCGTGATTGACCATCAGGCCGAGTAGTTCGTGCACCGCGTTGTGCGGCACCTTCATGGCGTTCCAGTGCTTGCACTGGACCACGATGAACTGCTCGCCGCGACGCAGCTTCAGGTCGATACCACCATCGAACCGGGCACCGGTGGCGCCTGTGCCGACATGCTCGACCTCGTAGCCCTCGCTGCGGTACCAGGCCGCCAGCAGCACTTCCAGTTGGTCCCAGCCAACGCGGGCCAATGCATCCTCGCGCCGGCGCGCGACAGGCTTGAGTCCCTTCATCGTCCGCCCCCTGCGGAATCCACGTGCGGCCGATCTTACTGCCCCTCCCTGCCGGGCGCTCGCTCGATCGCGCCACTGCACGTCAAGTAAGAGGCCGTCGGCGAAGACGGCCGTGATCGGCCGAGCGCAAACATGATCGCCATGGCAGGCGCTGTGCGGGTGCTGTTTGATACCGTCCCTATCCGGTCTACCGCCGCTTGGTATGCGGATTCGGCTTGGACGCGATGTCTGGGGCGGATAGCCAGCACCGGCGCGCGTTGAGGCCAATGGTCGCGGCGCATCATTCGTAGGCTGTACCGTCCAGTTCGTGGCTCGCGACAACTGGCCGAACACACTCACGTTACGGCTCATTCCCGAGGCAAGACCGGCTGATTTGAGCAGGGTGCTTCGTCTGGGTGCCCTCAGCCCGATGCGGGCAGGTTCACATCTCCTTGACGCTCCCAAGCTGACCTTCGTTGCCCGTCAGGACGCATCATCGGAGGCTGTCATGAAGATTGCCGTCAGTGCCGCCGTGTTGGGCTTTGGTATCGCTGCTGTCGCCCTTTCAGGGTGCAAGAGATCCAACGAAGCCACTACGACTTCCGCCAGCGCCCCAGATGCAACAGCAGCGGCGACCTCGACGGTTTCGGATCAGGACATCTCGGATGCCTACCTCTATCTGCTGGGACGCCTGCTGGTCTTGCGCCAGCAGCAGCTGGACTTCAACAAGGAAGGCTTCAAGTGGAACGAGATGATCCATCGCGACGTCGGAGGCGTTGCGTGGGCCAACCCGAATCTCGATGTGGCGTACAGCGAGGCATGGGTCGCGGTCGACGAGCGTAGCTGCACCATCTTCAGCGTGCCGAAAATCGAGCATCGCTACTACACCGTGCAGTTCCTCAACGGCTGGGGCGAGACCATCGCGAACATCAACGAACGAACCTATCCCGACAATCCCGCGGGCGACTTCTGGGTGTGCATGAAGGGCGCCAATGTGCAGGTACCTCCCGGTGCGCGACGCATCGATCTGCCCGGAAGGTCGGCTCGCGTCCTGGCTCGCGTCGAGCTCGGCGCAAACCCCAGGGAAGCGGCCGCGTTGCAGCACCAGATCAAGGTTCGTCCGAGCGGCACGCCGACCACCGCGGCAGTCCCCGCGACGCCGGATTTCCAGAACGACAAGCTTCCGGGCGCTGAGGCGTTCGACGCAAAGACCGTCGAGGCGGCGCTGGCGGAACCTGACATCAATCCGGGCATGGAGGAACAGCAGGCCAAGGTTCGCGCTGTAGCGCAGGCCGTCAACGATCCAGCACAGCGCGCCCGCGTAGACAAGGTCATTCGCGAGCAGGCACAGCCGCGGATGAAGGAGGCGTTTGCAAAGTTCGGCACCTTCCGCGACGGCTGGGCACGACCGGATGTCGCTGGCAACTACGGAAGCGACTACGTCGCGCGAACCCTCGTCGATTTCGGCGGCATCTGGGCGAACAACCGCGAGGAAGTGGTGTACTTCAAGACGAACACCGACGGCAGCGGTACGCCGCTCGACGGCGCCAACACGTACACGATCCATTTCCCCAAGGGGAACCTGCCCTCCGACCACGCCAGGTACTTCTGGTCCGTCATCGCCGTCGACAGCGAGAAGTTCCAGGTCATTCCCAATGCCAGGAACCGCTTCCTGCTCAACAATCAGTCGAAACTGACTCCTGGGCCGGATGGTTCGCTCACCCTGTATCTGGCGCCAGACAAGCCCGGCGACGCACCCGATGCCAACTGGCTGCCGACGCCGAAGGGAGAGAACTACCACCTCACCTTTCGCATGTACGGGCCTGACGAAGCGGTGCTGTCAGGTCAATGGTTTCCCGCACCAATCGTCAAGCGAAAGTAGCCGGACTCAACTCCAGGCGGCCTGGGATGCGGGACTTGGGGATCGAGAACCACGCAGGTGCCACGTTGCAGGCGAACACGGCTGCCGGCAGGTCCGGCAGCACGGGCAACCGCGGGCGCATTTCGAATCCGCAACGGGCGCGCGAAGTTACCGCGTCACGGCCCGCTCGCCTTCGTCCACCGCAATGCCGGAGAGACGGTCAGGGACGCATGCTCCTGGGCTTGGCGGGTCGACGAGCTGCCAGGATCAGGCGTAGCGCCTGACCTTGTTCACCGCATGGACGTCGTGGCGTGGTGCTGCACGTTGGAAGAAGACGCTTGCCCACTGGCAGCGTCAGCCGCTTCGCCGTCTCGCACGCCAAAGCCAACGCCTACACGCCCTTTACTGGTGGTCGGACCGTGCGCGCCTTCCATCGTCGTGCTGCGCAGTCGCGCGACTTTGCACGAACTCGGGAAAGGTCTCCGCCAGCGACGCCGTGTCCGGCAGGATGTAGAACACCCCACCACGCTCGAACGTCGGACGGATGATCCCCTCGTAAAACTCGGGCTGCACGTTAATGCAGCCATGAGTGACGCGGTTGTCGTCCGGCGAAGGCGATGCAAGGCGTTCGGCGCGTCTCTCGGCCGGAACACCAGTGGCGGTAGGATGCATGGAGACCGCGGAATCGTAGTCCACCCACAGGACGCGGCCGGCGTCGGTCGATGGGCCGAAACCGCCCACGAAGCGACCGGCAGGCGTCGTGCGATCCCGGCCCGGGATTTCGCGAAGCGCCAGACCGGCGATGCCTGGGGCCGAATGATCGCCGACCGCCGAGCCGAAGAGCCCAGGCGCTGCACCGCGAAGCCGGCCATCGCCGCCGAACACCAGGATCTGCGCGGCAGCCTTGTCGATGATCGCGAACGGATAGCCTTGGCTGTCTTTGGTTGCGGCAACCCAGCCCGCCAGCTCGATCACCGTGTCGGACACTTCCTGGCCTTGAGGAAGCAGGTCGACTGGGGTCACCGGTTGCGCGGCGGCATCCTCGGCGGCCACGCCGAAGCTTGCGAACGCCAGCGCCACCGCCAGCGCGCCAGAAGAAGCGATCCGGATCGCAGGGTGTAGGCGCGTAATGATGGGATGATTCCTTGAAACGAAGACTGTTTTACAGAAAACAGACCGGTGGCCGGCAAAGGCCACCGGTCCAGAGTTCACGCTCGTTACAAATAGCGCAACCGATTAACCGCGAGGCACGCGACGCGGCGCCGTTTCAAGCTGCTGGACGCGGCCTTCCAGCTGATCCAGGCGCTGGTTGGCCTGCTGCGCGGACTGATTGGCGGATTCGGCGCTCTGGGCTGCGCTCTGTACCTTCTGGTCGAGCGAATCGAGGCGCGAATTGATCGTTGCAAACTCTTCCTTGTAGGTGGCGCAACCGCCAAGGCCCAGGGCGGCGACGATCGCCACGCCGAGCGTACGAGCCATCACCAGATTTTGCTTGGTCAGAAACATTTTTTACTCCTTCTTCGTCTGGGATATCCGGGATACCGCGCCCTTCTTGCTCGAGCATGACCGACTTCAGCTTGCGTCGGAATACGTAGATGGATTGTGAAGATGCCGCAACTCATGTGAGTTGTGGCTGAATTCCCGGACAAGCGGCCGCTTTTGCATTCGACTGATTGTGCGAAGGCATGTTTCGACCCTTTCCACCTCGTCAGCAATGACAGCTCATCGGCCTGTCCGATGCGTCCAGCAGGGCGATATGGTCCCTTCCGCAATCACTATCACACCCCTCGCACGCTGTCCGCTCAGGCTGGCGGATACCAGCACCGACATCACGGTTTGACCCGCCAGAGGTGCGGCTATTCGCCAGAAGCGGACACACCACATACGCATGTTCAACGGCAAGCATGCCGCGGTTCATCCGTTGCAACCGGCCGTCAGCCGCTGACGCGCCGGTAGTGAGTAGCGACAACGCCACTGCGAAGCGGCGTCGCGGAGACCAGCTCGAGTTTTCGTGTGCCAGGCAGGCCACTGTGGTACAGCGTCGGGCCGTGACCGGCGATCCTCGAGTGGATGAGGAATCGGTATTCGTCGATCAGGTCCAGCCGGTCCAGCTCGGCCGCGAGCTTTCCACTGCCGAGGAGTACTCCGGCAGGAGTCGCGTCCTTCAGCATCTGCACGCCCGTGCGCAGGTCGCCGGCAATGTGGTGGCTGTTGGTCCACGGGAAATCCTTCCGCGTCGACGACACCACGTACTTCGGCTTCGTCTCCAGCGTGACCGCCCACTCGCGGACTGCCGGCGGTGCCTCCACGTCGCCGCGGGCAACCGCTGGCCAGTAGCTCTCCATCATTTCGTAAGTGACGCGGCCCCACAGCATCGCTCCGCTCTCGTCCATGAGGCGGGTGAAGAAGGCGTGCGTCTCGTCGTCGGCGATTCCCTCGCTGTGGTCGACGCAGCCGTCCAGGGTGAGGTTGAAGGTGAAGGTCAGAAGTCCCATGGCGAGCACCTCATAGCAACTGACGCGGAATTGCGCCGCGCCACCAGGCGGCGTCGGCTTGAACGATGTCAGCGGACGACGGCCATTGCCGTCCGCACCCGGATCGGAGCCCTTCGACAGCCCGGCTACGCCGGCAGATTCGAACGAATGAGGGCCGCGGTTTCAGCCAGTTGCGTGCCGGACACTTGAACCCGCTCGCGACGCTGTGCATCTCCGGCTGGATCGTGTGGGGTGCCTCTCTGGCGTCCGGCGCCATCGAACGTCGCCAGTTGCGGTGGACCGATACCCCAGTCGCTGCCCTTCTGCCGGGGCACGACGTGGAAATGGAAGTGCGGCGTTTCCTGTCCGCTGAAGACGCCGTTGTTCTGGAAGGTGAGTATTCCCAGCGGCCGGTAGGTTTTGACGAGCGCCTCGGCGACTCTCCTGGCCGAGGTCATGATTTCCCCGCATTCCTCCGCCGAAAGATCGAGGAGCGTCGCGACGTGCCGGCGCGTGATGACGCAGCATTGGCCCACTTCGAATTGCCACGGATTGATCACCGTTAACGTGTGCTCACTTTCGTCGATGATCTTCCACTGTTCTTCGCGAGCGGCCAGACAAAGGTCGCACGGATCTCTTACGGGAAGTTCGAGCATCTGCCCTCTCCGGTTGAGCTGCCTTGCCGCTGACCGGTCGATCGCCGGGAGGCTTGGCTGCGCTGGTCGCTGCGGGTCGGATGCGGACATTAGCACCGCTGGCTGATGCAGCGTCGCGATGCGTGCGGACGACCAGAAGCACACGCGGCCCATAGCGCAGCTCCAGGTAAAGTTTCCCGCTCACCGGCCGACAACGCAGTCGATCGCCCGGCAGTCATGACCTCTGGCGTCCATGTCGTCGGGCGAGGTGCGAATCTCGGCAGGAGAAGCCGAGCCAATCCGTCAGGGAAGACGCCTTGCGCCCATCGAGCCCCTCCATCCGTCCATTGCGCCCATCGCCAAGTCGCGGCGTCGGGAGGCAGTGGCGTGCGCGGACGCGGTGTCACACGACGGGACCAGAAAACCAGGAGCAATGATCTTGAAGAAGTCGCAACTGAAGTCACTGCCGCTGCTGCTCGTTGCCGCGGCCGCCGGAACCGGCTGCACCATGATGGGCAACTTCGTGAAGAGCGAGCTGTCCGCATACGCCGAACCGACCACGGGTGAGCTGGCCCACGTCCGCCTGGTCGGCTCGCGCAACGTGAAGGTATACCCCGCGTCCACCTGCCCCAGCGTCTACGTGCCGGGCAGCGGCTATCCGGCCGGACCGCAGATGGGTGGCCAGCGCAAGCGCGATCTGGGCATGCCCAAGACCGGGCACGAGCCCAAGCACTTCGTCGAAATCGCCGCACGCGGCGATGAGCCGATCACGACGGCTTTCCAGATCGGCCGGTACAAGGGCCAATGGCAGCAGAGCTGCTACGTCGCCAACACCTTCGTGCCCCAGACGGGCCGCAACTACGAGGTCACCGCCACCTGGATGGGTGACCGCTGCGTCGCCGCCGTGTACGAGATCGTCAAGGGCGCCGCCGGATACCAGCGTTCGCGCGTCCCGACTGCGACCGCCACGTGCCCGCAGACGGAACCGGCGGCGGACGCCTAAGCAACGGCAGCAAGCAGCCTTGCGCCCCGGCTTGTGCGCGTCGTGCCGGGCATGAGGCCCTTGGTGCTGGCTCTTGCCGACTGTCGAGGCCCGGAGCCTGGTGCGTGAGGCTTTTTGCCTGAGCGATGAGGTTTGGAGCCTCGTACGTGAGGCTTTTTGCCTGAGCGGTGAGGCTCGGAGCCTGGCGCGCCAGGCTTTTTGCCTCGACGGTGAGGCCCCGAGCCTGGCACGCCAGGCTTTTTGCCTCGACGGTGAGGCTCGGAGCCTGGCGCGTGAGGCTTTTTGCCTCGGCGATGAGGCTCGGAGCCTGGCGCGTGAGGCTTTTTGCCTGGACGGTGAGGCTCGGAGCCTGGTGCATCAGACTTTTTACCTCGGCGATGAGGCTTGGAGTCTGGTGCGTCAGGCTCGCCGGCTGGCTCACCAGGTCCGGACTGTGGAGCGCGAGGCATTTCGCCTCGACGCCGAGTTCCGGCGCCTGGCGCGCGAGTCTATTTGCCTCGATCGCGAGGTCCGGAGCCTGGAGCGCGAGGTCTTTGATACTGGCGCGTCAGGCTCAAAGGGTGGCGCGCGAGTCGTTTTGGCTGGCGCGCGACGCGAAAAGACTCGCGCGCCAGGCATTTGGGCTGGAGCGCCAGGTTCGTGAGCCTGGCGTTCCAGTCTTTGAGGCTCGCGAAGGCGGCGGCTCGCGCTTCGATCCGACGCAGGCGATGGCCCTGCACGTCACTTCAGCGCAGTGCAGCGCAACCGCCACGCGGCCATGCCGATGCGCTGCCCGATGCCGACCGGATCATGACGCGGGTTTCAGCTGGCGACGCCCTCGACCGCCTTGTCCAGCGTGGCGATGTCGATCTTGCGCATCGTCATCATCGACTCGAACGCGCGCCGCGAGGTTTCGCCCCCGGCCGCCATCAGTTCGATCAGGCGCTTGGGCGTGATCTGCCACGACAGTCCGAAGCGGTCCTTGCACCAGCCGCACACGCTCTCCGTGCCGCCGTTGGTCGTGATGGCCTGCCAGTAGCGATCGGTTTCCGCCTGGTCGTCCGTCGCGACCTGGAAGCTCACCGCCTCGTCGAATTTGAACTCCGGTCCGCCATTGAGCAGCAGGAACGGCGAGCCGAGGATCGTCATTTCCACCGTCAGCACGTCGCCCTGCTTGCCTGCCGGGTAATCGCCCGGCGCCCGCATCACCTTGTCGATGCGCGTATCCGGAAAGGTGTCGGCGTAGAAGCGCGCCGCTTCTTCGGCGTTCTTGTCGAACCACAGGCACGGCTGCAGCTTGGGAATCATGGCGAGGCTTCCTGCGTTGGTGTGAACGCAGGACGGTAGCGCGGCGGGACCGCAGCGGCGTTAATGCCGCGTCGCGGTGGGGCGCCGTTCGTCGAAAGGGTTGTCCGGGTCAACGCGGCCCGCTCTCAAGCAACGGGACGATGGCCAGTTCCGCGGCTCCAACTGATTCACCTTGTAGGGTGCAATAAGCGAAGTGCATTGCACCGTCCCACCCAGCAATCTGTAGGGTGCAATGAGCGAAGCCCATTGCACCGCCCTACCCTCGTCATGGATGACAAAGATGTCGAACTATCGACGCGCATGGCACCCCGGCGGCACCTACTTCTTCACCGTGGCCCTGCTGCAACGGCGCGGCAACGACCTGCTGGTCCGCGAGATCGATGTTCTCCGGCGTGTCGTGGCGGATGTGATCGCCCGACATCCGTTCCGGATCCACGCGTGGGCCGTCCTGCCCGACCACCTTCATTGCGTCATCGAACTTCCCGCCGGCGATGCCGACTTCGCGACGCGCTGGCGCTTGATCAAGAGCGGGTTCTCGAAGGGTCTGCCGAAGACCGAACGCCGCTCGACCGTGCGCAGGCGCCGTGGCGAGCGAGGCATCTGGCAGCGCAGATTCTGGGAGCACCTCATCCGGGACGAGGCCGATTACCGCGCTCACATGGACTACGTGCACTTCAACCCCGTCAAGCACGGCCTGGTCGAGCGGGTCATGGATTGGCCTTATTCGACTTTCCACCGCCTGGTGGCCCACGGTGTGTACGCGGTCGACTGGGCGGATGGCACCCAGGTCGCGAGGGTGCCGTTCGACGAGTGACGAAGAGGACACCGCCCATGGCGGCTCGGACGAAATAGCCAGTAGGGCGCATTAGCCGAAGGCGTAATGCGCCTGGTAGGCAGAATTTCTCTAAGATTATTGATTGACTCGTTTATGCTGATTGTGTCTTTATAGTTTTTTCTGATATTTACGTTTTCGCTGTTAAAATCCATAGGGTATGTCATGGTGTCGCTATTTAAAATGAGCGAAATATGGAAACTTCCATAGGTTAAAGAACTGTCCGAAACTATAAATATTGAATCGGTTTGACCATTTGTTAGCTTATGGTTTGTATTTTGACAACTAAAATAGAATATACATATACATAAAAGAAAAACAAAAGGTCTCATAATAAGCAATTTTAGAAACCTAAATATATC